>JAYUBA010000667.1:0-1717 GCA_043741075.1 Frigoriglobus sp. | reverse complement strand
TCGCTCACGCGTCCGGCTCGTCGGGACGTCTCAATCCCGACCCTCGATGTCTATACTGGCGGGTGAAGGAGCTTCCGCATGAGCGCCGCCGTTCTTCCCACCGCACCCCCCGCGACGACCCAAACGCCCCCGCCGGCCGCGGCCGGATGGCGCGCGCCCAAGTGGACGTGCGACGACTTCTACGGGATGGAGAACCTGCCCTCCTTGCAGGGCCAGAAGTCCCTGCTCATCGACGGGGAGATTCTCGTCATGCCGCCGCCCAGCGAACTGTCCTCAATGTCCCACATACTCGCGGACGCGCTGCTGCGGGTCGTGTTTCCATCGAACCAGTTCGCAGTTCGCTCCCAACTCGGCCTGTACTTCGGGATCAACACCGACCCGGTGCCGGACATCGCGGTTGTGGACGGGCCGCCGCGGGCGCACACCGGCCGCCCGATGACCGCGCTCCTGGTCGTGGAGGTCGCGGACACGTCGCTCGCGGCCGACACCGGGTGGAAGGCCAGCCTGTACGCCGCGGCCGGCATCGCGGACTACTGGGTGATCGACGTGAACGACCGCCGGTTGCACCTCTTCCGCGACCCGCGGCCCGACCCGGCCGCGAAGTACGGCGCGAGCTTTGCGCAGGTGCGCGTGCTACTTCCCGCCGACACCGTTGCGCCGCTCGCGCCGGCCCACGCGGTGACGGTCGGCGACCTCCTTCCGTAAATTTCGGGCGCGGCGGTTAGGTTTTTCGCGTGCATTCGTCGGGTCGGATCGGTTACAATTCCCCCGGCGTCAATTCTTGAAGGGCGGGCCGCGATCCGTCTGACCGCGACACCGCCCACGTTCCCGGTGTCCCTTCGGGGCACCCGCTTCACTCGAATCCCGTCCCGCCGGCGCGTTCCGGCCGCGCACACTCGCGGCACGCCCGCCGGCCGCTCTCGCGACGGGTCGCGGACTCAAGTCCCTGTCCGCACCGGGTGAACCTCACCCATAGGAGGTGCGCTCCGTGTCCATTCTAACTGCACCGAGCAGGGGCGCCGCGACCGCGCAACTGCTCACCGAGAACTGGCTCCGCAACGTCTTCTCCTCCGACCTGTACACGGTGTGCGGGCGCGCCGACGCGGAACCCGACGGCGATCACACGCCGGCCGTCGTGGTGACGCACGCCCACGCGACCGACGCCGAACCGCCCGTGCTGGTGGTGTCGGTTTCCGACGCGCCGGTGTCCGAGGACACCGCGGAGGAGGCGGGCCGGCACGCCGCCGCCGGGGTGCTCGACTACTGGGTGATCGAGGTCGGCACGCGCCGGCTGCACATCTTCCGCGACCCGCGGCCCGACGCGGACGCGAAACACGGCTATAGTTACCGGCAGGTGCGCGCCCACTCGCAGTACGCGCTCGTCGCGCCGCTGGCCGCGGAGATTCACCTCGCCCAGGTGATTAACCTGCTGCCGTGGTAGAACGGGCGGGGCGGGCGCGCTCCGCGCCCCACCGTCCCGCGCCAAGGCACTTATGACCGAAGCCGACTGGCTGACCGGAACCGACTTCGCGGCCCACGTGCGGTTCGCCGCCGACCGGCTCTCGCCGCGCCGCCAGCGCCTGCTCGCGGCCGGGTTCTGCCGCGCCGTGGCCCACCTGTTCGACCACCCGGACTTGAACGCCGCGCTGGCGGTCGTCGAGTGGTATGCCGACGGCCGCGACTCCATTGTCGAACTGGAGAAGGCTCGGCAGGCGTG
>JAYUBA010000666.1:0-5884 GCA_043741075.1 Frigoriglobus sp. | reverse complement strand
GACGCGAGGTTGAGCGTCGCCGCCAGCGCCTCCACCCCGGTCGGTCCGCCCGCGTACAGGTCGATCAGGATTTCCAGGTACTTGCGGTCGTTCTTATCGAGGCCATCGCAGTCCACTTCGGCCATGTCCAGCGCGGCCTTCGCGATCGGCTCGGTGATCGGCCCGTCGTGCCGCGCGGCGGAATAGCTCCGCGACCAGTGCAGCCGCGAGTTCGCCACGCGCGGCGTCCCGCGACTCCGCCGCGCGAGTTCGTGCGCGGCCTCCGGCGTGATGGGCGTGTTCAGCTTCGCGGCGTTGATGCGGATGATCGTGGCGAGTTCTTCGACGCTGTAGAACTCCAGGTGTTCGTGCATCTTGAACCGGTCGCGCATCGGGCCGGAGAGCATCCCGCTGCGGGTGGTCGCGCCGATCAGCGTGAACCGCTTGAGGTTCATGGAGATGGTCCGCGCGCTCATGCCCTCGCCGAGCACGATGTCGATGCGGAAGTCCTCCATCGCGGGGTAGATGAACTCTTCCACGATGCGCGGCATACGGTGGATCTCGTCGATGAACAGGATCGACCCTTCGTCGAGGTTGGTGAGGAACGGGAGCATGTCGGCGGGCTTGGAGAGGGCCGGGCCGCTGGTCATCTGGATGGACGTGCCGAGTTCGTTCGGCAGCACGGTGGCGAACGTGGTCTTGCCGAGTCCGGGCGGGCCGTCGAAGAGGATGTGCCCCAGCGGCTCGTTCAGCTTCTTGGACGCGCGGACGGCGATCTCCAGCCGCTCGGCGACCTTCCGCTGCCCGATCACCTCCTTGAGGAACTTCGGGCGCAAGGCCGCGTCGTGCTTGTTGCTGTCATCATCCCCTGGGTTGGGGCCAATCACCTTCTCTCTCGCCATTGAAGCAGTTCCTTGGTAGGCCGTGTTTAGCGTTCGCCCCAGCGGGGCGAAGCGCCTTTCGTTCCGCTGGGGCGAACGCTAAACGGTCGGTGCGTTGAATTGCCGCCGTGGTCGAAACGTTAAGGTGCTCATGATTCACCCCTTTTGTGCGTAGATGATTGTAATGGCCTCTTGCAGCGAACGGAACGGCTTGCCGCAGGTGAGCAGGCTGTCGAGTTTCGTGCGCGCCTCCACCGGGTTCAGACCCAGGCCCATCAGCGCCTCGTACACGTCCTCGATGAGCCGGCCGTCGGCCGCGGTGACCAGCGCTTCCGGCGCGGCCGGTTGCTCCTCACCGGCCGGCTTACGCCGGCCGCTCGCCTTCTTCTCGACCACCGCGTCCGGCGTTCCTTCAGCCGGCGGTGTGCTGAGGACAAGGAACGGCGTCACCTTCCGCTTGAGCGAGATGACGATCTGCTCCGCGGTCGTCGCGCCGATGCCCGGCAGCGTGGACAGCCACCGCGCGTCCTGCCGGCTGATCGCGTCCGCGATCTCCTTGACCGGCCGCGCCATCGCCTTGAGCGCCTTCTTCACGCCGATCTTCTCGACCGTGCAGAACAGGTCGAAGAAGTCGAGTTCGGCCTCGGTGTTGAAGCCGATGCGCCGCGGGATGAACCGGCTGCCGGAGGAGTTGCCCTCGAAGTATTCCGAGATGTGGAACGTGATCTCGGTGCCGACGCGAAGTTGAATCTGCCGGCGCACCGCTTCGGGCACCATCACCTGGTACTCGAACGGCCCGATTTGAACGCGCACCTCGTCGTCGAGAACACGCGTGAGCAGGCCCGTCATTTTGGTCATCATGCGGATTCGCTCCGGGTGCCTTCCGTCAGGTCGTCGGGGTCGTCGCCGAGCAGCGCCTTCATGTTCACGCCGGTGAAGGTGGCCCCGCGTGCCCCGCCCATCACGCCGCTGCCGCTCGCGAAGTAGTGGCACAGGGCGATGCCGAGCGCGTCGGCCACGTCGTGCGGTTCGGGCGGCCCCGCGAGGCCGAGTTCGCGTGCGACCGCGTGCTGCATCTGCTCCTTACCCGCCCGCCCGCTGCCGGTGACGAGCTTCTTCACCTTCGCGGGCGCGTAGCTGAACACCGGTATATTACGCTGCGCGCCGGCCAAAAAGAAGACCCCGCGGGCGTGGGCCATCAGAATCGCGGTGCGCGGGTGGTCGTAGTGGGCGAAGAGTTGCTCGACGGCCATCGCGGCCGGCGTCCACTGGTCGAGCACCTCACACAACCCATCGTAAAGCGCTTTGACGCGGGGTGCCATGTCGGCAGTGGCGCGGCCGTCGGCCGACCGGATGACGCCGGCTTCGAGGACGCGCGGCCCGCGGTCGGTGACTTCGAGCAGTCCGTAGCCGGTGGTTTGCAAGCCGGGGTCGAGGCCGAGGATTCGGCGCGGAACGGGGGTGTCGGCGGTGGCGGGCGTGGTCATGGGAGTGGTTCCGTAGCGGAGTAGATGCCCGCTGATATCCGGGGGGCGGCGTTCCCCGAATGTCAGAACCTTAATTCCGGCCCGGCCGCACCTTCAGGAGACCGGTGAATGTGGTTGTGCGTCGTGCGCGGGGACGGTCGGTGCCGTTTGGACGGTCGGGCGAACGGCCGCGAACACGTCGGCGGCGACCGCGGCGCGGCGGGTCGGGTCGAACCGCACGGCCGAAACGGGGACATCGCCAAGCGTCCGAACGGCCCGACCGAGCAGCGTGGTCCAGTCCGCCGGAGTGTCGGCGTCCGAAATGTCGGGAAGTAGGTAGATCGTGAAATGGTCTGGGTATTCGTCGAGGTCGTGGTCGAACGGGCAATCGAAGAGGTACAGCCGGTTCGACTCTCGAACGAGGAAGATTCTGGGGAAGTCCCAGTACCCGCGGTAGCGGATGGGCAGCCACGTCGTCATGGTAGGCTCCTCTCCGGTCAGGGAACGTCGATTCGGTTCGCCTTCGGCACCGGGTTCCGTTGCGGCTCACCGAACGTCGTCCGGCCGCCCTCGGTGACGTGGACGTGTTGCTTGTTCATGTTATCACGCGGCGAGAGTTCCGGAAGCCACTCGACAACCCCGCCGGCCGCGCGGATCGCGCCCGCGGTTGTCGCGCGCATCTGGTTGTACGGCACCGCGCACCCCGCTGCGTCGAGCGTCGGTCCGACCGAACAGGAGAACATTTCGCCGGGTCCGGGACCGGTTTTGTCCCGCCGCGCACGACAACGTAGTCGTCGGGCACGACGGCCTTCGGGTCGGCACCGGCCGCGACCGCCCGTTCGAGTTCGTCGCCACAGGCGTGCGGGAACATGCGCCGTCACCCCACGCGCCAGGTCGTGCCGCCGGGGCGGTCTTCGAGGGTCACGCCGAGTTCGCCGAGCCGCTTGCGGATGAGGTCCGTCTGGTCGAACAGCGGCTTCTTGAGCGGGTTGTCCTTCGCGGCGTCCTTCGCGGTGGCGCGGAGGTTGTTCCGCAAGTCGAGGAGCAGTTGCATCAGCCCTTCAATTGTGTTCTGGGTTCGTCGCAACCGCTCGAAGTCTTCGGCTGAGATTGTTACATTCGCTGGGGCAAAGGCACTCGAACTGCCTACCGCGTAGCCAGAGACTGACACAACTGTCCCCAGCGATTTCTTCGTAGGCGGTGCCCAAAAGAGGCCGAGGATGGAAGATAAATCGCGAAGTAACTGCACACCCCGGCGTACAAAGTCATGACTGGGGTGGTCAGGGCTGTGCCCAGCATCCATCTCCCGGTTGAGTTCCCTGACGAGATCGTGCAGAACGCTGATCGCCGCAGCCGTGTTGAAGTCGTCATCCATCCACGCTGAAAACACAACTTTCAGTCTGTTCAAATGGAGCAGCACCGCGGTAACCGGCCCTGTGATTGGCCCGGTATCGCGCATGCTCGGGGTCAACTGGTAGAAGTCGATGCCGTAGACGGTCTGACATCTCTCGAAGAAGCGGTAAAACGCTTGCAATGACCGCGCGATCTCGTCTAATCGCTCTTCGCTGTATTCGATGGGGCTGCGGTATTGTGTGCTGAGCAACAAGAACCGGATTGTGTCCGCAGTGTGCCGCTTCAGCAAGTCGGCGATGTTCACGACGTTGCCGACCGAGCCGGCCATCTTCGCCGAACCCATCTTCAGCAGTCCGTTGTGCATCCAGACGCGCGCGAACGGCTTGCCGGTCCAGCTCTCGCTCTGGGCCAGTTCGTTCTCGTGGTGCGGGAACTGTAAGTCTAACCCGCCGCCGTGGATGTCGAGCGTTTCGCCTAATTCCGCGAACGCCATGCAGGTGCATTCGATGTGCCACCCCGGACGGCCGCAGCCGAACGGGCTGTCGTACTGCACCTCCGCCGGCTCGTCCGGCTTCGCGGCCTTCCACAGCGCGAAGTCGCCGGGGTTCCGCTTCTTCGCGTTCACTTCCAGGCGCGTACCGGCTTCCATCTGCTCCGGGTCGCGGTTACTCAGCTTGCCGTAGTCGTCGTCCTTCGACACGTCGAAGTACACGCCGTCGTTGACTTGGTACGCGAAGCCCTTCTTGATAAGTGCGCTAATAACATCGACCATCCCGGCGATGTGCTGTGTGGCACGCGGGAACGCGTCGATGCCGGTGACGTTCAGCGCCTTGAGGCACGCGAAGTAGTCGTCCGTCATCTTCGCGGACAGTTCCGGCACCGTCGTGTTTAGTTCCCGCGCGCGGTTGATGAGCTTGTCGTCCACGTCGGTGATGTTGACGACCCACTTCACCTTGTAGCCGAGGTAGGTGAGGTAGCGCTTGACCGTGTCGAAGATGACCGGGCCGACCATGTGCCCGATGTGGCTCGGCTTGTACACCGTCGGCCCGCACACGTACATCGTGACCGTGTCGCCCGGCAGCTTGTGGAACGGCTCCTTTTTGCGGGTCAGCGTGCTGTACACTTGCAGGGCCATAACCATCCTCAAAATTTGAACCACAGAGGCACAGAGGCACAGAGGCACAGAGAAAACCGAAGAGAGAAGACTGTTTTTAAGAACTCTTCTCCTGCCTTTCTCTGTGTCTCTGTGCCTCTGTGGTTAGTCCTGCTTCTCGATCAATACCACCGCGTGGCAGCCGATGGCTTCGCCGCGGCCGATGTGCCCGACCCTCTCGCCGGTCTTCGCTTTCACGTTCACGCAGTCCGCGGGCAGGCCCACCAGGTGCGCCAGACTGCTCTTGATGGCGGCCTTTACCGGGCCGAGTTTCGGCTCCTCGGCGAACACCGTCACGTCCAGGTTGACCGGCCGCCAGCCCATCCGGTTCAGTTTCGCGAGCGTTTCCGTGAGGAAGAGCCGCGAGTCCGCGTTCTTCCACCGCGGGTCGGTGTCGGGGTAGGCGTCGCCGATGTCGCCCAGCGCGGCCGCGCCGAGCAGCGCGTCGGTGACCGCGTGCAGCACCGCGTCCGCGTCGGAGTGGCCGACGAGACCCTTCGCGTGCGGGATGATGACCCCGCCGAGGATGAGCGGCCGGCCGTCGGCCAGCCGGTGCGTGTCGTGGCCGCTGCCGACGCGAAAGGTCACCGCGAGGCTCCGCAAGGGTGGGCTGCTTGCGGGGATTGTACCGGTGGACCGGTGAACGGGGCAACGCCAACACCGTCAGGCGGTGAAGTACGTGTAGAGCGACATCGCCAGCGAGACGACCACCATCAGCCACGCGAGCACGAGCAACCGCTCGTCGCGCAGGCGCCTGGCCCTCAGGCGGTCGATGGCCTGTTCCAACTCTTCGAGCTTGGCGCGAATCTCGGCCGCTTCCTCGGCCCGCTCGCGGACGCTCGCCATGAGTTGGTCGAGTTGCGCTTCCAGGCGGACGATCTCGGCGCGCAGCTCGCGGATGATCGGGTCCGTGTCTTCGGACCCGTCCGGGCCGTCGTACTCGTCGTCGTACCGGCTCATGGTGTGACTCCCGGGCGGGGGCCGTCGTGGCGTGGCTTGTGGTGCGGGCGTCCCGCCTGCACGCGACAACTTACCGGATGAAGGCGGGAAGA
>JAYUBA010000665.1:0-5886 GCA_043741075.1 Frigoriglobus sp. | reverse complement strand
CGCCGGCCCCAGAGCCACGATTTCCTGCTCCGTCATCGGTTGTCCTCCCCGATGAACAGCTTGCGAAACGGCGAGGAACCCGCGCTGTACTGCTAAGCGCACGCGCCCCCGCCCCTCTCCGGGCGGCGACCCATATAGGACACGATCATTGTCCGTGCCGGAAAAATCGCCCGATTTTTTGACCGGCATCAAAAAGAGTGATATAAGAATACGCCCAGCCGGATCAACTCCGATCACCGGGTGAGGCACCAAAGAGGGCAAAAGTGATGAGTAACGCGGTGCGGACTAATCGGTTCAGGACAATCGGAACGGACGGAAAGGAATACGTCGTCATCGTGGAAACCATCGGCGGGGCCGAGGTCTATAGGACTCTCGATGGCGATGCCGTTGAGCGCGAGGCTCAGGGCCTCTACAGGATCGTAAGCACTGGCGTCACACTGTCGCCTCTCACTGAAAACGCGCCGTGACGAAGACGCCCCCGGCCACAACGAATGTGGCCGGGGGCGTCGGGCGTTTCACGCGGCCGTCGCCGGGGCGTCACGCCGGGGCCGCCGCGTTGTCGTGGCCCTGGCCGCCGTCGTGGGCGGCATGGGCCGCGTCGTGCCCGATCCCCGCCACCACCGGCTTGACCACGGGCCGGGGGACGTGCCGCCAGATCAGCCCCCGCTTGATCTGCGAGATCGTCGGCTGGCTCACGTTCAGGTCGGCCGCGACCTGCCGCTGGGCGTCACCGGCCGCGAGCCGCCGCAGGATTTCCGCGACCCGCTCGTCGTCCAGTTTCGCCAGCCCGTGGGCCGCGCCCCGGTTGCACGACCGCCCCGGTGAACCCGGTCCGCGGGCGCGCGCTCTGGGCGCTCTTCGACCGCATCGCGTGGCCCGCGCCCACTAGCCTTCAACTTCCGCTGTAAGAATCGCTCCACGCAACGGTATGCCCTGAAAATCCGGCCGCTTGTCCGCCCGCGACGTGGGCGTATACTGCCGTCCGCCCTCCCCTGCCCCTCTCACCCGCAGAGCTGAGGAACCTCATGCGACGACTGCTCGCGGTCAGCGTGTTACTGTTCGCCGGTAGCGATTTACACGCCGCAGATTGGCCGCAGTGGCGCGGGCCGAACCGCGACGGCATCTCCACCGAAACCGGATTACTCAAGGAGTGGCCCAAGGGCGGACCGAAACTCGCGTGGAAGGCGGACATCGGCGGCGTCGGGTACGGCAGTCCGGTCATCGTCGGCGACAAGCTGTTCATCTCCGCCGCGGAAGACTCCGACGAAGGGCAGAAGGAATTCGCGATTTGCCTGAACACCAAGACCGGCGAGAAGGCGTGGAAGACCGAACTGCCGAACGGCGATGGCGGCTACCTCACGAGTTGGGGCAGCGGCCCGCGGAGCAGCCCGACCGCCGACGGCGACGCGGTGTACGTACTGGGTGCCCGCGGCGACCTCTTCCGCCTGAAAGCCGCCGACGGCGCGAAGGTGTGGTCGGTGAACCTCAAGAAGGACTTCGGCGGGAACATCCCGGATTGGGGCTATAGCGAGTCGGTGCTGATCGACGGCGACAACCTCATCTGCAAGCCGGGCGGAAGCAAAGGCACAATCCTCGCGCTGGAGAAGGCCACGGGCAAGAAGGTGTGGCAGTCCGCGGAACTCACGGACGGAGCGGGCTACGCGTCGGTCGTCGCGGCCGACATCGGCGGGGTGAAGCAGTACATCACGCAGACGCAGACCGCGGCCGTCGGGATTCGCGCGAGGGACGGCAAGTTGCTGTGGCGGCAGAACGCGCTGAAGCGGGCGGTCGCGGTGATCCCGACACCGGTCGTTCACGACGGACACGCCTTCTTCACCGCTGGCTACGGTGCCGGCTGCGAACTCATCAAACTCACCTCGAAGGACGACACCACCACCGCGGAGAAGGTGTACTCGCAGAACAAAGTGCTCCAGAACCAGCACGGTGGCGTGGTAAGGGTCGGCGAGTACGTCTACGGTCACACCGACAACGGCAACAAGTGGGTGTGCTTCGAGTACCTCACCGACGCGATCGACCCCGAGTGGGAGAGCAAGGCGCTCGACAAGGGTTCGCTCGTCGCCGCCGACGGGCACCTGTACTGCTACGGTCAGACGAAGGGCACGTGCGTGCTGGTCGAAGCGTCACCGAAGGAGTGGAAGGAGACGGGGCGGTTCGACATCCCGGAGAAGAGCAAGTCGCCGCGTCGCGACGGGGCCATCTGGGCGCACCCGGTGGTCGCCAACGGCAAGCTGTACCTCCGCGACCACGAACTGCTGTTCTGCTACGACATCGCCGCGAAGTGACGCGTCATCGAGAGAACCCAGGGCGTTGCCCTGGGCTGAGGATTCGCAGGCTTTCAGCCTGCATATTGATTGCATCCCGAAGGGGAGCGATTCCTCAGCCCAGGGCAACGCCTTGGTGGAAGAGGCCCGCGATGCTCCACGCGACGGCACCACCGGCCGACCTCCGCGCCGCGCAACTCGCGCGCGTGCGGGAGTTGCTCGCCGCGGTGCTGCCGGGGAACGCGTTCTACGCCCGCAAATTCGCCGGCCTCATCACCGACGACTTCGCGAACCTGCCGTTCACCACAAAGGCCGAACTCGCCGCGGACCAGGCCGCACACCCGCCCTACGGCACGAACCTGACCTTCGCGGTCGAACGCTACTCGCGGTTGCACCAGACCTCCGGCACCAGCACCGGTCAACCGCTCCGGTGGCTCGACACCGCGGAATCCTGGGAGTGGATACTCGGCTGCTGGCGCGAATACTTCCGGCTCATGGGGTTGAAGCCGGGCGACCGACTGTTCTTCCCGTTCTCGTTCGGCCCGTTCCTCGGCTTCTGGAGCGCGTTCGACGCCGCCGCTCGCTCCGGGTTCCTCAGTATTCCCGGTGGCGGGATGAGCAGTTCTGCCCGCTTGAAGTGCCTGCTCGAACACCGCTGCACCGTGCTGTTCGCGACCCCGACTTACGCACTCCACCTGGGCGAAGTGGCCGCGAAAGAGGGGATCGACCTCCCCGGTAGTGGCATTCGGGCGGTCGTCGTCGCGGGCGAACCCGGCGGCAACATCCCGGCCACGCGCGAGCGGATCGAAGCCGTGTGGGGGGCACGCGTGTTCGACCACTACGGCATGACCGAAGTCGGACCGGTCGCGGTTGAGGCTGACGACGGGCTGGGGCAGATGTACCTTCTAGAGAGTGAGTACCTCGCGGAAGTGGTCGAACCCGCGACCGGCGCGGTGGTTCCCGACGGCGCGACCGGCGAACTGGTGCTGACGAACTTCGGCCGCGTCGGCAGCCCGCTGATCCGCTACCGCACCGGCGATTTGGTGCGGATCGCGACGGACGCAGACCCCAGCGGTCGAACGTGGCGTCGGCTGGACGGTGGCATACTGGGCCGCGCGGATGATATGATTCACGTGCGGGGCAACAACCTGTACCCGAGCGCGATCGAGGCCATCGTCCGCCGGTTCCCCGAAGTGGCCGAGTACCGGCTGCACGTGGATCAGTCGAACCCGCTCGCCGATCTGCGGATTGAAGTGGAACCGACCAGCGGCGACGGCCGCGCCCTCGCCGAGACCATCGGCCGGGCGGTTCGCGCCGAACTGCTGTTCCGCGTCGAGGTGACCGCCGCCCCGCCCGGCTCGCTGCCCCGGTTCGAGTTGAAAGCCCGCCGCGTCGTGCGGTCGAATTGATTCACCGCCGAGAACGCAGAGAAAGACTACGGCGAGATCCAACCCGGAGTTCACGATGCTGCCGCCCCTCCCGCGACTCTTCTGCCTCGCTCTCCTCGCCGCGCTTTCCGCGTCCTCGGCGGTGAAGTCCGCCGACTGGACGCACTGGCGTGGCCCCAACCAGAACGGGCACTCGCTCGAAAAGGGGCTGCCGGACAGCTTCGACCCGGCGAAGAAGGAGAACGTCGTCTGGACGGCCCCTTACGGCGGTCGGTCCGCGCCGCTCGTCATGGACGGCCGCGTGTACGTCCTCCAGGGGTTCGGCACGGGGCTGGGCGAGGCCGAGCGCGTCGCGTGCGTGGACGAGAAGACCGGCAAGAAGCTGTGGGAGTACGACACCCGCATCTTCCACTCGGACGTCGTCTCCAGCCGCCTCGGCTGGACGCCGCTCACGGCCGACCCGGCCACCGGATACCTGTACGCCAACACGACCGCCGGCGACCTGCTCTGCCTCGACAAGGGCGGCAAGCCGGTGTGGTCGCGGCAACTGACCGAGGAGTTCGGCCGGTTCACCGGGTACGGCGGGCGGATCTCCGCCCCTCTGTTCGACAGCGGGCTGGTGGTCATCGGGATCATCAACTCGGCGTGGGGCGACATGGCCCGCGGGGCGAACCGGTACTACGCGTTCGACGGCAAGACGGGCGCGGTGGTGTGGATCGCAGACACCGGGCTGCCGATCCGCTCCACCTACCAGTCGAACTCGGTGGTCGCGGTCATCGGCGGCCAGCGGTTGCTCATCACCGCCGGCGGCGACGGCGCGCTGCACGCGTTCAAGGTGCGCACGGGCGAGAAGGTGTGGACGTACCCATTCAGCGCCGGGGCCGCGAACCCCAGCCCCGTCGTGGACGGCAACCTCGTTTACGCCGCCCACGGCGAAGAGAACACCGACAGCAGCACGATCGGCCGCATCATCTGCGTGGACGCGAGCCAGATCGACCCGAAGACGAAGAAGCCGAAGCTCGTGTGGGAGTACCAGAGGTCGCAGCGGTTCGGGCTGTCGTCGCCGGCCGTCGCGGACGGCGTGCTGTACATGCCCGAGGACAGCGGCGACCTGTACGCGTTCGACGCCAAGACCGGAAAGCAATTGTGGAAGTACCGGTACGCGACCGAGGTCCGCGGCGCCCCGCTCGTCGCCGACGGGAAAATCTACATCTTCGACGTGAAGGGGAAGATGTCGATCATCGAAATCGACGGCAAGAAAAAGCCGACGAACGCGTTCGAGTACCAGTTCCGCGAGGTCATCAACGGGCGGCCGATCCAGACCGAGACGAACGGCACCCCGATCGCCGTCAACGGCCGGGTGTTCTTCACCAACCGCACCGACCTGTACTGCCTCGGCGACCCGAAGACCAAGCCCGTCGGGGCGACGTACCCGCCGATGCCGGCCGAGACGCCGTACAAGCCGAACGCCGTCGCCGGGGCGCGGCTGTTCCCGGCCGAGATCACCGCGAAGCCCGGCACCGAGGTGAAGTTCGCCGTGGTGTTCGTGGACGAGAACGGTCGCGAAGTGAAGCCCGAACTGGACGCAAAGACTCAGTGGACGATCGTGACCCCGGCCAAGACACCGGCCGGCGCGCAGCCGCCGCCGCTGGCCGGCAAGCTCGACGGGAGCGCCATCGACGGTACGCTGACGCTGGAGAAGAACCCGAGCCAGCAGGGCTACGTCGAGTTCAAGACGGGCGCGATCACCGCCCGCGGCCGGGTCCGCGTCGCCCCGCAACTGCCGTTCAAGGCGGACTTCGACAAGGCACCGGACGGCTCCTCGCCCGGCGGGTGGGTGAACACCAACGGCAAGTTCCTGGTGAAGAAACTGCCCGACGGGAACGTGCTCTCGAAGGTGAACACCGACGCCCGGCCGCCGCTCGCCAAGGCCATCGCGTACATCAGTACGCCCGACGCGAGCAACTACACCGTGCAGGCGGACTTCTTCGGCACGCAGGTCCGCGGCAAACTGCCCGACGCGGGTCTGGTGAACAGCCGGTACTCGCTCGTGTTCGACGGCAAGCCGGACACGGACCTCAAGCAGCACACCGTCCGCATCACGTCGTGGGAGGCCCGGCCGCGGATCAACGTGGCGGTCGCCTACGACTGGCAACCGGACACATGGTACACCGCGAAGTTCATCGTCGAGCAGAAGGAGAAGACGGCGCTGGTCC
>JAYUBA010000664.1:0-1723 GCA_043741075.1 Frigoriglobus sp. | reverse complement strand
CCTCAAGGGGGGAGGTCAAAACCAAAGCCGCGCCATCGGCGACCCCGACGCCGAACGCAAGCGCCGGGGAAAAGGCGACCACAACACACACGAAGCGGACCATGAACTCCCCTTTTCGCGTACCCGGTCTGCGCCGCCCCCCCAGCACACAACGGCGGGCGGGTCGGCGCCGTTTGCCGGCGCCGCGGCGCCCGGTCCAGCTTCGCGCCGTGGCGGGCGGAAGTCCCGACATTTCTGGGCCGCGGGGCCATTTCCGGGCGAATAGCGCTTGACCGTACCGGGGCGTTCGTTATCGTCCCGCGACTTTCCGCCTCAGAGCGCGAAGGCCGTATTCAGGGGAACGGCGCTCCGGTTCATACCGGGCGTCGGGCCGGTACAGGTTGGGGAGCCTGCGCCGGTCGGTCGTCTTAGACGTGAATGGGGGACGCGGGTCATGCGCCATCGGTACATCGGGGGAGCCGTGTTGGCGGTGGTTGCGGCAGTCGGCTGGCCGACGACCGCGACCGCCGCAGAGGGCAGCTTCCAGACACCTGTGAACTCGGATCCGGTCATTCCGATCCCGACCGGGCAGGCCGGGCAACCGGGGTTCTACACCAGCGTCGAGTTCGTCATGCTGTTCATGACGAAAGCGATCGGCCCTCAGACGATCGCGATCCGCGGGTTCTACGACAGCACCGGGGGGATCACCGGTAAGCCCGGCACGTTCATCGGCAGCGGGGCCGCCGCCCTGAGGACCACCGACCTGGGCAGCGGCAGCACCGGGATGCCGGGGTTCCGGATCGAGGCCGGGTACAAGTTCGACACCGGCACCCGGATCTACGGCAACTACATGCAGGTGTACGACGCCCACTACTCGGCCGGGGCGACGCAGGTGCAGCGCGGGTTCGCCGCCCGCCCGGACCTGTCCGACACGTTCCTGACCGCGCCGGTGTACAACTTCCCCCCGGCCTTCGGCGGGGCGCAGTTCAACACCGCGGCCGACACGCCGGCCAACGGCGGGTTCAACACGTTCGGCATCTGGAACGCCGCCAGCGTAATGGACGTCAAGTTCACGCAGCGGTACCAGCAGGCCGAGGTCGGCCTCCGCACCCCGCTGTTCGCCACCGACTACAGCAGCGTCTACTCGCTGGCCGGGGCACGGTTCGCGTGGATCTTCGAGCGGTTCCAGTGGCGGACGGTGGACATCGCCAACGACGGCAACGCCCCGCCCCAGAACGTCGCTGTGTACACCAACACGCTGTCCCAGCGGATGTACGGTGCGTTCATCGGGTGCGGGCACGAGATCTACCTGGGGAGCATGTTCTCCGCCAGTCTCGACCTGACGGCCGCCGGGTTCCTGGACGTGGCGAAGGGCCGGGCCAAGTACAAGCTCGGCGACGACACCACCCAGTCCAAGTTCGGCCGCGACACGTTCGCGGTGGTGCCCAGCGGCACCGCCGACTTCAACCTGTGGTTCTACCCGATCGAGGGCGTCCAGATGCGGCTCGGGTACAGCGGGCTGACGTACTTCAACACCCGGTACATGCGCGACCCGATCGGGTTCAACTTCGGCAACATCAACCCGGACTACGGGACCAAGTACTTCCGGCTGATCCACGGGGTCAACGCCGGCATCGGCTTCTTCTTCTAGGCCGCGCCGGGCGGACCGCCCCGTCCCCGAGCGGCCCGTCGGCTGGGGAACGACGAAGGCACGACGACCGACCCACCGCCGCCGGCGGGAGAC
>JAYUBA010000663.1:0-5909 GCA_043741075.1 Frigoriglobus sp. | reverse complement strand
GCTTTGTGATCTTCGGCAGGGTGCTGTCGGTGGCGGCAACGAATAATCCGGGCTAGCGCGGCCGTTCGTCGTGACCCGCTTCAGCGGGTTCCGCCGCGCGGCGGCGGCTCTCCAGGGCGAAGCAAAGATGGGGACGCTACGCCCCGACCCGCTGAAGCGGGTCACTACGAACTGAAATCGCGCTTGACACCCCGGCGGCCCGCGTTATAACCCGCGACCTTTTGAACGGGCCGCGCCGCGCGTGGGGGAACGAGCGGGCGCCCGGAACGTCTGGAGGAAGACCGTGATGCGCAAGTTGACCCGCGGGGCCGCGGCCCTGCTTCTCGGTTCGGCACTGGCCGCGTCCGCCGTGGCCCAGCCGCCGGTGACGCCGCCCGCCGCGCCGGCGGCGCCGCCCGCCGCGCCGCCGGGTACGGCCCTCGTGCCGTCGGTCACGCCGATGGCGAAGGCACCGGACGTTCGGCCCACCGGGACCGCCGCCGCCGTGAACGGCCAGGCCATTCCCGAGGTCGCCGTCTACCGCGCGCTCCGCCAGTTCCCGGAGGCGCACCGGGAGATGGCCCGCAAGGAGATCATGTCCCACCTGATCGAGAACGCCCTCATCGACCAGTACCTCACCGCGCTCAAGATCGCGGTCGAGGAAAAGGACGTGGAGAAGCTGATCGGCGACCTGAAGAAGGAACTGACCGACGCCAAAAAGGACTACGTCAAGGAACTCGAGGTGATGATGCTCACCGAGGCCGAGTTCCGGTCCGAGGTGGTCGCGCAGATGAAGTGGGAGAAGTTCGTTCAGCAGCAGGGCACCGACCCGGCGCTCAAGCAACTGTTCGATAGCAGCCCGGACGTGTTCGACGGGACGATGGTCCGCGCCCGCCACATCCTGCTGACGCCGGGCACCGACGAGGCCAAGCAGAAGGACGCGGCCCAGAAGCTGCGCGGCATCAAGCAAGTGGTCGAGCAGGAGGCCAAGAAGGCGGTCGATGCGCTGCCGGCAACGGCCGACGCGCTCGCCAAGGAGCAGGCCAAGGTGGGCAAGACCGACGAGCTGTTCTCGGCCTACGCGAAGGAGTACTCGGTGTGCCCGTCCAAGAAGGACGGCGGCGACCTGAACTTCTTCCCCCGCGCCGGGGCGATGGTGGAGCCGTTCGCGAAGGCCGCGTTCGCGCTCAAGCCGTACGAGATGACCGACGTGGTCGCGACCGAGTTCGGGTACCACCTGATCCTGGTGACCGCCCGCCGCCAGGGCGCGCCGAAGAAGTTCGAGGACGTGAAGGAGGACGTGCGGATGCTGTACGCGATGCGCATCCGCGAGGCGGTCATCGCCCAGATGAAGCCGAAGGGGCAGATCACCATCACGCCGAAGTGACGCGCGAACGCGGCATCGGATTCGCACGAAGGCCCAGGGATCACCCTGGGCCTTCCTCACTCCACACTTCGCACCCCATGAAAACCACACTCACCGTCGTGCTGCTGCTGGTCGCGTCGAACGCGTTCATGACGCTGGCCTGGTACGGCCACCTGAAGTACAAGCAGACCGCACTGGTCACCGTGATCGCCGCGAGTTGGCTGATCGCGTCTCTGGAGTACTGCTTCCAGGTGCCCGCGAACCGGATCGGGTACGGCCACTTCTCCGCCACGCAGTTGAAGGTGATTCAGGAGGCGGTGTCGCTGTCGGTGTTCGCGCTGTTCGTCTTCTTCTACTTGGGCGAGCGGCCCACGTGGCGGAGCGCGGTCGCTTTCCTTCTGGTGATCGCGGCCGTCGCGCTCATCAGCGGCGATGGTCCGAAGGAGAAGCCCCACGGGGAAGGGGAGGAGCCGGCCCAAGTCGAGAAGCAGCCGTGAGACTGCCTACCGCGCGTGCCGGTGCGTCCGCAGCGCCTCCAGCACGCGGCGCATGTCCGCGGGGAGCGGGGCCTCCGCTTCGAGCCACTGCTCCGTCCGCGGGTGCTGGAACCGCAGCCGGAACGCGTGCAGCGACTGCCGCGCGATCAGCACCTCGTCGTCCGCCGGCGGAACACCCGGTGCGAGTTCCGACAGCTTCAACTGCGTGCGCCCGCCGTAGATCTTGTCCGCGAGCACCGGGCACCCGGCGTGCAACAGGTGGACGCGAATCTGGTGCGTGCGGCCCGTCCGCGGTTGCACCTTCACCAGCGTGAACCCGCGGAACCGCTCCAGTACCTCGTAGTAGCTCAGCGCCGGCTTCGCGTCCGCGTCGGTCGAGACCACCATCCGCAGCCGGTCGTGGGGGTGCATCTTCAGCGCGCCCTCGATGTAGTCCGAGTCGCGGTCCAACTCGCCCGCGGCAATCGCCACGTACTCCTTGAACACCTTGCGCGACTCGAACTGCATCGCGAGGTCGCGGTGCGTGCGGTCGTCCTTCGCCACCAGGATGACGCCGCTCGTGTCCTTGTCGAGGCGGTGGACGATGCCCGCCCGCAGGTGCCCGTTGCCGGTGCTGAGGTGCTCGCGGAAGTGCCACTGGAGCGCGTTCACGAGCGTGCCCGACCAGTTCCCCTTTGCCGGATGTACCACCATGTTCGACGGCTTGTTGATGATGGCGAGCCAGTCGTCCTGGTACAGGATGTCGAGCGGGATGTCTTCGGGGACCGGGATGTCGTGCGTCGGCACCGGCATCTCGACCCGCAGGCGGTCGTTCTTCCGCACCTTGTAGCTGGTCTTCGCCGCCGGCTTGCCGTTGATCGTCACGCCGCCGGCCTCGATGGCCCGCTGCACCTCCGAGCGGCTGAAATCGGCACCGAGGTGGAGGAGCACGTACAGGTCGAGGCGCATGCCCTCGGACTTGATCATGACCAGCATGTCGAGCGGCTCGCGGAGCCGCACGCTGGTCACGACCGGGACCGGTTCCGGCACGAGGTCGTCTTCGGGTTGTTCGTCGGACATGGGGAGGTGCAATCTTGGCGAGCGGGGAGGCGTGAGCCTCCCTGATATCCGATGAGAGCGGTCACGGCATGAAGCCGTGGGCCGCGTCCTTGGGTGCCTTCGGGTCGAAGGGGAACTTCGGCAGCGTCGGGGAGAGGTCGTACACGCTCGCGTGGAGCGCGACGACCTGCTGTTGCGTGTTCAGGTTCCGCAGCGTGTCGGCGAACTTCTTGGCGTCCTTCCCCCAGTCGGTGTCGGGCGCGGCTTCGGCCACTTTGTCGAGCCACTCGATCGCCTTCGCCGGGCTGCCGCGGAACTCCACCAACTGTCCCTCCTTCGGCATCCCCACCAGAACCGCCTCGGCCTTCGCGCAGGCCCACATGCACTCGACCTTGAGGACCGGATCGTCCTTGAAGTCGTCGGCCAGTTTGGCGAACGCGTCGCGGGCCTTCTCCACGCTCTCCGTCGCGGCCTTGCGGACGGTCGCGTCGGGCACGGTGAGCCGGTCGATGCCCTCCGTGCCGAGTTGGGTGCGGGCGATCTCCAGTTCGGCGAGCTTCGCCTGCGGCGTGTTCGGGTACTTCTTGGCGAACTCGTCGAGCGCCGAGGCACTCGAAAGCCCGTCCAGTTCGACCCACTTCGCCGACTCGGCCTTGCGCCGCTCGTGGACGATCCACCACGTCACGCCGACCCCGGCGACCACCACGAGGACGAGGGCCATCATCGGGTAGCTGATGAGCTTCCCCTGTGTGAACCGCTCCCACCCGGTGGAAAGCCCGGTCGCGAGGGTGTTCGGCTCGGTCTTCGGTTCGATCGGCGCGGGCTTCTGTTCCGTACTCATGGCGATCTCGAACCACCGGGGGAGGCGTCACAGCCGGTACAGACGGTACAATCCGGCAGATTGAGTTGATGATATGGGCCGCGCCGAGGTCGGTCAACTGAAGCGGCCGAGAGCCTCCGTTTAGCCGCGGAGGGAAGCGGAGCGCGAAGGCTCGGCGAGGGCCGGCATAGAATACGTCCTGTTACTCGCACACTCACGAGACGCGAACATGCTCGGGCGGCTGTTGAAGGGCATCAGGGCGGGGCTGGCGAAGACGAAGGGCGTGTTCACCGGCGTGTTCGACCTGCTCCGCGGCAAGGGCCAGGTCGATCAGGCGTTCCTCGACGAACTGGAGAAGCGCCTGTACCTCGCGGACGTGGGCACGCAGGCCACGCTCCTCATCGTGGACCGCGTGCGGCAGGCGTTCCGGGACAAGGAGATTTCGGGCGAGGTCGAGGCGTTCGTGAAGGCGCAGTTGCGCGACCTGCTCGTCGATACGGCCCCCGGCATCAACTACCAGACGACCGGCCCGACGGTGGTGATGATCGCGGGCGTGAACGGGTCCGGCAAGACCACGACCATCGCGAAGCTCGCGAACCAGCTTCAGTCCGAAGGGAAGAAGGTGCTGCTGGCGGCGTGCGACACGTTCCGCGCCGCGGCGGTGGCGCAACTGACCGTGTGGGCCGACCGCATCGGGTGCGAGATCGTGACGCAGGGCCAGAACGCGGACCCGTCCGCGGTGGCGCACGACGCGTGCGAGAAGGCGAAGGCCCGCGGGTTCGACGTGCTGATTGTGGACACCGCGGGCCGGCTGCACACGCAGACGCACCTGATGAAGGAACTGGAGAAGATTCACCGGGTCGTGGCGCGGCAGATTCCGGGCGCGCCGCACGAGGTGCTGCTGGTGCTGGACGCGTCCACCGGGCAGAACGCGCTGACGCAGGCGGAGCAGTTCTCGAAGTCGGTGAAGTGTACCGGGATCGTGCTGTCGAAGCTGGACGGGACGGCGAAGGGCGGGTCGGTGTTCGCGATCAAGCAGAAGCTGGGCCTGCCGGTGAAGTTCGTGGGCCTGGGGGAGCAGATCGGCGACATGGAGCCGTTCGACCCGGACGCGTTCGTGGCGGCGCTGTTTGAAAAGGAGTGAGGGCGGACGCGTGTCGGGTCGTCGCACCCGGTCCGCATCTGGACGGGTTACGTCACCCCGGCCAGATTCGGCCGACTCTGCGTCTGCGCGAGCAGCGCGCGAATGATCGCTTTCGTCTCGTCCGACTTCAGCACCTTGCCCAACGTGTCGATGAATTCCGCGGAGCTATGGGCCTCGTAGACCGTCCCGCTGTCGTCGCCGCCGCGGGTCAGGATCGGGTCGAGTGCGATTCGCGCCGGATATAGGCCGAGACCGTGACTCACCCCCAAGATGGGGCGCTCGTAGCCGAGGAGCGGGGCGTACAGCGCGAAGGTGTGCTCGAACGTCTTTTGATCGATCCCGCGGGAATAGACCTTCCCAAGAACGAAGTTCTGGGTTCGTTGACCCAGCGACATTCCCTGTTGGCGCAGAATGCTCACGGGCGAAGGCTCGGATTCCTGCCCGAAGTCGTCGGGCCAGAGGTCGGGAATGGGCTGTGCCATGAATCGCCCCGGTTAGAGGTGAAGTCGGAGTACGAGGGGTAAGTGGTCGGACGCAGTCCGTCGATCCGGTTGCCCAACTCGGTTCAGCAACCCGATACCATCAACAGTGGCTGGTAGCGCGATTCCATCGTCCCGAAAGTACCGCAACAGGTCCGGCCGGATGAGCACTTGGTCGTAGAGGTGCCAGAAGTACTCGGTGTGATCCGCCCTCCGGTAATAGTAGCTTCCCGGGGCCTGATTGAAATCCCCAAAGAAGCGCCACATCGGATTGTAAAAGAACGGGAACTCCTCCCCCTGAATGATTCGGGCACCGCGGGCCGCGAGTCGGCGATCCGATACCGCGTGGAAGCCCCCCGCAAAGGCGATACCGGCATCGAACGGGTTCAGGTTGAAGTCGCCGATCACGACCGTGTTCCGGTGACCGAGCGCCGCTTCGGCGGCGTAAACGCGCCGCGCGAAGCTCCGACAGTGTTCGTTCCGACTCTCTAGCACTACAGCGCAGGTACTTCCGAAACCGTTTGCTGGTCTGGGTTTGCGGCTTGGTAGTTTGGGAGGTTTGGAAACGGACCCAAACTCGAATTAC
>JAYUBA010000662.1:0-5914 GCA_043741075.1 Frigoriglobus sp. | reverse complement strand
GGCCGCTCATCGTCTTGGCGCTCACGCGGCCGATCACCATCGCGTACAGGTTCATGTACACGGTCTTGATGAACCGCACGGTGCGGAGCGCGCCCAGGCGGATCGCGTCGCCCACGTCGGCCGCCTTCTGAACCTGCGACTCGGCCTGGAAGAGCAGGCCGCGGTCGGCGGCCGGCCACTCGGTCGTCGGACGGCCGACGACCGTGACCTCGATCGTCTCGTTGACCCGCTTCACGCGCAGGTCGATCTCCGGCGGGCTGTACTGGTACGCGGCGTCGGCGCTGGCCCACTGGTGCGACTTCATGTCGTCCTTCCACTCGCCGACCGTGACGGTGCCGGCGGCGTCCCGCGCCTTGAACCGCACGGCGATGATCTGGTCGTTCGGTTGCAGCGGTTTGAGTTCGCCGCCGGGCGGCACGTCGCGCCCCTCCACGCCGAAGAACCGCTTGAGGCGGTTGCCGATCCCCGTCGGGAGTTCGCCGGGTGCCGTCTTGGCGTCCGCGGCGGGTCCGCCCGGCGCGACCTCGTCCACTACCGCTTCCACCCAGTACGCCAGCCCCAGCCCGCTCACCGGCAGCGGGCTGTTCGGCTGCAGCGCGGCCTCGCTGTCGAACCGGTACGACGTGTCGTAGTCCACCGCGACCCGCACGGTGTCGTCGGTCGGGTGCGCGGCGCGGAGCACCACGAGTTCGACCGGCACCTTGCCGGTCTTGTCCGCCGCCCACCGGTTCAGTTGGTGCGGCAACAGCAGCGGGTCGAGCGGTTGAACGTTCACCTGCGCCTGGGGGTTCTTGGGATCGACGCCCGGCACCTGGAAGGCGCTCTTCTCCCAGGCCACCGAACCGGCGACGTACCACGTCCGCTTGCCGGTCGCGTCCGGCGGGAGCATGACGGCCGTGAGGCGGTCGCCGCGAACCGGCTCCGGCCCCTCCGCGCGTGCGACCACCTTCCCCTCGGCGGTGCCGCCCCGGCGCACCGCGACCACCTCGCCCATCCGCATCCGCAGGCCCAGGTCGTAGCGGAACGTCGGCTTCACCGCGATCGCGACGCGGGCGGGCGAGTCCTTGCGCTGCACCTCGACGGTGACATCCGTCCCCGCGAGCAGCACCATCCGCTTGTGGTACTCGGTGTGACTTCCGACCGCCGTCACCCCCTTCGCCGGGTCCGGGTCGGTCATCGCGACGACGCGGTCGCCGCCCTCGAACTTCTGCCCGTCGGCCGAGGTGGCCGCGGCGGCCGGCGTGTCGGGCCGCACGGGCGGGAGCTTCTGCTTGCCGCCCGACAGCAGCGTGAGTTGCGGCAGCGGGGAGATGCCGAGTTGCGGGAACCGCTGGCCCTCGTCGCGGAGCGGCGAGACGACCGTGGTGAGGTGTTCCGACCCGCGGTCCCACCCGATGGGCACCTGCTCGTCCTTGCGGCTGCTCATCACGATCGGCTTGAGGTCGTTGAAGTACGGGTTCTCGCGGGTGTCGATCACCGTGATGTGGTCGCCGGACCGCATCCCGGCGCGCCACGCGGCGCCGCCGCCCTCGATGTGCCCGACCGTGGCCGGCATCTCCTGGATGCCGTGCAGGTACGCGGCGACGAAGCACCCCATGCCGAGGAGGACGTTCATCACCACCCCCGCGGAGATGATGACCATGCGCTGCCCGACCGACTTCCGGCGGAAGCTGCGCGGGTCCTCTTCGCCCTCTTCCTCCTCGTTCTCGCCGACCATCGCGACGTACCCGCCCAGCGGGATGATGCCGATCATGTACGTCGTCTCGCCGTACTTGTACGAGCAGAACGGCACCGCCGGCCCGAACCCGATGGAGAACGTGCGGACGTGAACGTCGCACCACTTGGCCGCGACGAAGTGCCCGAGTTCGTGGATGAAGATGACGAGGCCCAGGCCGATCACGACCTTCAGCGTGTCGATCGGGTCGAGCCAGACGCACACGGCCGCGACCACGCCGGCGGTGATGACCAGCGAGACGAGGTTCTCGCGGAACCACGACTTCAGTTGCGCGGCCTCGGCGCCGTGGTCCGGCTGGCCGGTGGCCGGGTTAATCGGCCCCGCCTCGGCGATGTCGTGCGGCTTCGACGGGGTCGGGTCGGGGTTCACGTTCGGGTCCAACGGGCTACCTCCTGCCGCGCCCACGCGTCGAGGGCGAGAAGCCCCTTCAGCGTCGGGCGGGGTTCGTAGTCGTGTGAGTCCAGTACCGCCCGACAGCACCGGGCGATGTCGAGAAAGGCGAGGTCGTTCGCGAGGAACCGGCCGACCGCCGCCTCGTTCGCCGCGTTCAGCACGGCCCCGCAGGTGCCGCCCTTGCGGGCCACCTCGAAGCCCAGGTCCAGCGCCGCGAACGTCTCGCGATCGACCGGCTCGAAGTGCAGCGCGGAGAGCGCCTGCCAGTCGAGCCGCTTGGCCGGGCCGCTCACGCGCTCCGGGTGCAGGAGCGCGATTTGGATCGGCAGCCGCATGTCCGGCGGGGAGAGTTGCGCCAGGACGGAGCCGTCGGTGAACTCGACGAACGAGTGAACGATCGACTCCGGGTGAACGATCACGTCGATCTGCCCGGCGGCGAGGCCGAACAGCCATCGCGCCTCGATCACTTCGAGCGCCTTATTCATCAGCGTGGCCGAGTCGATGGTGATCTTCGGCCCCATCTGCCACGTCGGGTGCTTGAGCGCCTGCTCCGGGGTGACCGCTTCCAACTCGCTCGCGCGCTTCCCGCGGAACGGCCCGCCGCTGGCGGTGAGGACGACCCGCGTCACGTCCTTCGCGGTGTGCCCGGTCAGCGCCTGGAATATGGCCGAATGTTCACTATCCACGGGAAGTAACTTCGCGCCGCGTTTGGCCGCGAGTTCGGTCACGAGCGGCCCGCCGACGACGAGCGTTTCCTTGTTCGCGAGCGCCACCGTCTTGCCGGCGTCGAGTGCGGCCCACGTTCCCGCGAGGCCCGCCGCGCCGACCACCGCGGACACCACCACATCGACATCCGCGTCGGTGACGAGCCGCGCGACGCCGTCTTCACCGCAGAGGAGTTCGGTTTCCTTCGGGAAGAACGCCCGATCCGCCCGCTTGAAGACCGCGGGGTCGCAGATCACCGCGAACCGCGGCTTGAACGCGCGGCACTGGTCGGCGAGTTGCTCCCACTTGGAGTTCGCCGCGAGGCCGACGATCTTGACGCGTTCGGGGAGGTGGCGGGCGACATCGAGGGTACTGGTGCCGACGGACCCGGTGGAGCCGAGCAGTGCGACCCGGCGGGGTCGTTCGGCGCTCGGGGTGTGGGACGGCATTACGCGGCACCGGTGGACGCGGGCGGAGCGCTTCGCGCGCTAGCCGCCATTGTACGACCGGGCGGAAGAAAGCAGCAAGGTGGACGCGCGGCGGGTCGAACTCGCCTTCCCGCGCGGCGGAACGGCCGTAGTATGAGTGTGTGGCACGCGGTAGCGTGCCGCTCGCGCCTGTAGCTCAGTTGGTAGAGCAGCGGCCTTTTAAGCCGTAGGTCCTGGGTTCGAGTCCCAGCGGGCGCACTGAATGCGGAGCAGCACTCGGTCAACCACTTCCATCCCGTCTTCCCTCTCCGAACGGAATTCGTAATGGCACAAAACACGACGGCCCGGAGACGCGTCTCCGGGCCGTCAAGCAGTTCTCCGGTCGGACGCTGTTACGCCCCGATCTCACACATTTCCGTTTCCGCTTCCGCCGCCTCAGCGGCCTCAATGAGTTTGCGGTAAGTGATCATCAACACCTTGTCTTTGGGCTTCGGTGTCGCCCACGCTTTCGCGCGGAAGAGGCAGGCGAGTTTCACCTTTCCGTCCTGGATCTCGATGCCGAACCCGGGGTACTGGTCCAGGGTTTTCTGGCAGAAGCGCTTCACGCCCTTGACCAGGGCGCCCACGACCTCGTCGTCCGCCCGGCCGCGGTAAACGGTAACCAGGTCGTCGATCCGCTCGCCGTAGAACGGCCCCGGCTTCGCGAGGAACTCGACGCAGTCGCCGTCCCTGTCGTAGGTCGAGTGCGGCTTGAAGGGCAGCGCTTCGCCGGCGATCGAGAGAAACGTGTTGGAGAAGTCGGTCGGGGGTAGAGAGGTCATAGTAAGCGCTCCCTGAAGCGGGTTGCGTGATCGACGGGCAGTCGGCCGTTGTCCGGGTCTGCCCTGTCCCAACGCCAGTTGTAAACGACCTCCTCGTCGTTCACGAACACGAGGTAGACTTGTCCCGGTGGCGGGTTCACCTCATCGCCTCGCTCGTCGTAGGCGCACGGCGGGGTTCCACAGTAGCACCGCCACCCGGCCCCGTACTTCGGGTCTTCCGTGTCGCGCCGGATGCCCTCGAAAATGGCAGTCGGATGCTGGAGGACGTACCCGACTAACTGACTGGCTTCGATGATCGCCCCACGGCCCCGCAATGCCATCGAACGGATGCGGTCGTAGGACAATGTCAACTCGTAAAGCGACCCGTCCGCCGGATCGACCGCTCGAACGGCTAACTCCTCGCGACGGCTCCGATCACTGCCCATCGGCCACCTCAGCAGAAGGGCATAATCCAGCGCAAGGTCGGCCGGCTGAGTACCACATTCTACGTAACCGATCAAGCTGGGCAATCGGTCCAGTTGCTACAGCCGCCCCCGGCGCGTCGAAATGGGCCGCGTGGCTTGACGCGCCACCCGCCAGCGGTTTAACTATAGTCTAACCGTTGCCCCGCCGTTCCCCGCGAGAGTCCCCATGCGCCAGCTCACCCTCGCCGCCGCGCTCGCGGTTCTCCTCGCCACTACCGCCGACACTCGCGCACGACAGCCCGACAAGAAGGCCGACCCGAAGGCCAAGGTCGATCCGAAGGCCAAGGCCGATCCCAAGGCCAAGGACGACGCGGAACCGAAGTTCACACTCAAGCTGAAGACCGGCGACATCCGGCTCGGCACCCAACTTACCGGGGCCAAACTCACCGCGGCCGACCTGAAGGGGAAGGTCGTCGTGGTGGACTTCTGGGGCGTGAACTGCGCCCCGTGCCTCGCGGCCATGCCCGGCACCGCCGCGCTCAACGCCGAACTCGCTGACTTCGGTCTGGTGGTCATCGGCTCGCACGTGCAGGCGGCGAAGCCCGACCAGATCAAGGCGGTCGCGGCCTCACGCGGGGCCAACTTCCCCATCACCGAGCAGACCCGCGTCGAGGGCGGGAACGACTTCCAGGGCATCCCGCACGTGATGGTGTTCGACCACACCGGGGCGTGCGTGTTCCGCGGCGACCCGAAGGAGGCCGAGGCCAAGGCCCGCACGGCCGTCGGCGAGATGCTCGTCGCGGGGGCCGGGCGCGAGAAGTTCGCCGCCCAACTCGCCCCCGTGGTCGCGGACCTGAAGAAGGGCCAGTCGCCGCTGGCCGTGCTGCCGCGCGTCGTCGCCCTCCAGAACGCCGCCAGCCCGACGGCCGCCGCGGACGCGAAGGCGCTGCTCGCCGCGCTCACCGCCGCGGGCCAGAAGAAACTCGACCTCGCGCAAGAGAAGGCCGAGGGGGAGCCGGTCGAAGCCTTCTTGCTCGTCGAGAAGTTGCCCGCGGCGTACAAGGGGACGCCGGTCGCCAAGGACGCGGTCGCGCTGGTCACCAAGCTGAAGAAGGAGAAGGCGGTCAAGGCGGAACTGGCGGCCCGCCCGGCCTTCGAGGTGGTGCGGCAGATGGACGCGCAACTCGCGGCGAAGGTGGGCGAGGAGAAGGCGTCGGCGCCAGAGTTCCAGAAGGCGAACGCCGATCTGCTGAAGCAACTGAAGGCCAAGGTCGCCCAGATGAAGAAGAGCTGGCCCGACGCGAAAGTCACCGGCGAGGCGACCGGGATCGCGGAGAAGTACGCGCCGTGACCGCGGCCGGATGATGCCGTCACTGACTGCGGCACGGCTTCTTTCTTGGCCCTCTCCCCTTGCGGGAGAGGGTGGCG
>JAYUBA010000661.1:0-1731 GCA_043741075.1 Frigoriglobus sp. | reverse complement strand
CGCACTCGGATCGCGGGAGCCAGTACGCCGGCGAGCGCGACCGGCGGCGGTCGTAGTCGAGCGACTTGGCGTACTCGACCACCGGCATCGGTTGCGATTGTGGGTCGGTTTCGATAGATGACGGCCGTGTCGTCTCCGAGTGGGACGACCACCTTCTTTTCGCCCGTCCACACCCACGCGGTCCGCTTCCCGATTTCGCGGGTCGTTGCGGCGATATTCTTGAGTGCGTCCTTGCTGTGTTGCGTCTTGAACGCGGGGTCGCGGGCCATGGTGACGGTGAACGCACGCGGCAACCCGGTCGGGGCGTCGAAGTGGGCGGCTCGAAGTCTCGCGCTCCGTCTCTCATCGCCTCGAACCACTCTGCCGGACCGCTTCGGCCACATCCGTTACGATGCTTCGCGCCTCACTCGATCCTTGCGATGGCTTTGATGGCCGCGTTCCGGATCGTGTCGTTGGAGGATGTTTTAAGCTTCTTGAGCGCCGGCGAAGCGTCGGCGGACTCCTTCCCGTACCCTTCCAGTTTCTGAATTCCTTCTACGGCGAGTTCGCCGTCGCCGAGGGCCGCGACGAGCGCTTTGACCTTCTCGGCTGTCGTCGCCTCGATGGTGTCGAGTTGAGCGATCCCGGCGAGGCGGCGGTCCCGAAGCGTCCGGTCCCCTCTTGCATTCGGGGCCGCGACATAACGCAGCACCGCGTCCGCGAACCTCCGGTCCTTGGGCGCGATCTTCGAGACGACCGGGAACAAGTCCTCGTGGTATTTCCCCGCCTTCGGGTTTCCGGGTGGTGTCCGTTGAATGTTGTAGGAGTTTGGGTTTCGTTGTAGAGTACGGCCTCCTGTGCCTGAAGCGGAGGCTGATCGTGGGCGACCTGAGTTCGTTCTGTTGCTTGAACCCGACCTGCGCCGATCTGGGCAAGCGTGGGCACGACCATCTCGGGTAGTGGTACACTTTGAGTTGTTCGCAGACTCTCCCGCGCCCACGCGACGGGCATACCCCGGCGACCATCTCGGGTAGTGGTACACTTTGAGTTGTTCGTGCCCGGAATTGCAGATGGCGAACGCCCAAGTGTACCACTACCCAACGAACAGCGCGCGACGTTCGGGTGCCACCGCAGGTTCGGACGGGTTGCTCGAAGGTGGCACAGGAGAGGGCTTTGACCGCCATCCAATTCCCTCCCCACTCTCCTGCTCATGTTCCACAGCAGGTATCCGAAGTGAAGTGTGTATGCCGCTACTGGAATCACGGTCGCGGGGTGAAGAGTCGGGGCAGCAGCGGAACCACGGACCCCACCCCGTTCCAGTCACTGCACCGCAAGAGAACGGGCGGGAACCGCGAGCGCATTCCCTCCCCAGTCTTCTGCCCACCGTACCAGAGCCGGTGTGGGACTCGACGATAGAACGGAGGGCACCATTCAGCCTTGCGGGGTCACCATTCGGGGGTATTCTACCTCGGTCTGGTGACTCCGTGCCTTTCCCTCCTCTGCGAAAACGCCTGAAAATCTAGTGTGGCCAAGGTGGGACTCGAAACCCCGCCGCAATCACACGGGATTCTAAGCACATCCAGCGATTCCGCAGACCGGGCGGCGCAGAATCCGGCGCAGTTCCTGACCGAACCGGCCGAAATCACCCTCGACCCCGAATTGGCCCGCGTCGCCGCCGCGTGGCCGACGCTTCCCGACCCGATCCGCCGCGCCGTGCTGGCTCTGGTCGGGAGCGCGGCGGGAGAACCTCGC
>JAYUBA010000660.1:0-1732 GCA_043741075.1 Frigoriglobus sp. | reverse complement strand
ACCTGCGACAGGATCTGGTGGGCGATCTGGTTCGGGTTGTACCCGGCCGTCAGGTACACCATCGGCTTGCCGTACTTCTCGCAGTAGTCCTTCACGTCGCCGTAACTGTGGCTCGCCCAGCGGATCGCGAGCAGCACCACCGCCACGTCCGGCCGCGCCACGGACGGCTCGAAGATCGTCACCGACTCGTGCGGGCGCGTCGAGATCCAGTTCAGGTTGCTCAGGCCGAACGCGCGCTCGATGGCGCGGGCGCTGGCGGTCCGTTCCACCCCGCCGATCAGCACCACCTCGCGCCCGCGGATCAGGTCGGCCACCGCCCGCACCTCCGCCGACGGTTCCTCCGCCGCTTCGGCCGCCGGCGCGGGCCGCGTCGCCAGGTACTCGTTCACCGCGCGGAACACGCGCTCCGCGTTCGCCCCCGGCTCCTGATCCTCCGGGAGCGTGTCCAGCACCGGCAGCAGCAGCTCGCGGATGTCCGCGTTGCTCGCCGGCACGCCGGCGGACACCACCTCTTCCAAAAGTTCCAGCACCCGCGGCCATTCGCCCGCGGCCGTCGCCGGCGACTCGCCCATCTTTCGCAACTTGTACTTCAGGCTGTTCAGCCCCTTGTCGCGCGTCCGCGCCTTGCCGCGGGCCTCGGACAGTTGCTCCTTCAGGACCGCGACCCGGCTGAGCAGCGACGGCCACGTGTCGGCCGACACGCGGTCCTCGCGCTTCAGGTAGCGGCTGATGTAAATCTGCGCCTGCCGCGCCTCCTCGCGCACGTGGACGAACAGGTGAACCTGATCGTTGTCCACGCGGCGGTGGACATCGAGCAGCCCGGCCCACATCATCGCCTGCGCCTCGGCGACCGCGTACAGGACGCGCTCGCGGTGCCGCTCGGCCAACCCGTCGGGCAGTTCCTTGAGCACCGCGAGCAGTTCGGCCGCCTCCGCGCCGACGGCGAACGCCCCGCCCAGGTCGTCCCACGCCTTGGGGGCGTCCACGTAGTCGCCGGGGTGGAGCATCCACAGGTCGCAGTCGGGCAGGCCGGCGGCGCGGCGGATCAGGTCGTCGGGGCCGGTCGCGGGCACCTCGCCCCGCTTGCGCGACGCCACCCCCCGCGCCGCCTCGCCCTTCAACTGGCACCGGCGGACGATGACCGAAAGGTCGATCGGGGTGATGCCGCGGTCGTCCTCTTCGGCGTACACCGGCGCGCGGACGACCGGCTTCTGCGGCTTGGCGAGTGAGAAGTCGGCCGGGATGACGACCGGGGGCGGGGGCGGCACCGGAACCGCGGGCCGGGCCGGTTCGACGACGGGCGGCGGGAGCTCGGGGGCGGGCGGCGCGGCGGCGGGCGCGACCTGATCGGTCCAGACGGAGAAGGCGCGCCCGAGTCCGGCGACGGCGTCGCGCAGTTGGGAATCGCTCCGAACGTACGGCCCGAGCCGCTCGAAGAGCGCGATCAACGCTTCGGCTAACTCGTCCGTCATGGCAGGAGCCGGCTCCGGTTCCGATAAATGCGAATCGAGTTCTAGTCTAGCATTCCCCCACGGCGACGGGCAGAGTGTATGTGAGGGAAGGGAGAAGTGGCCGCGGCGGGTCGTGCCGGAAGTGCCGACGGCGACTGTTCGCGGGGCGAGCGGGGCCGCCGGCACCGCGAACAGTCGCCGTCGCATTGGGAACCTCTATGGGATGTGGGACGTGCGAAGAACCTAACCCCCAACCCCCTTCCCTGAAGGGAAGGGGGAGC
>JAYUBA010000659.1:0-5919 GCA_043741075.1 Frigoriglobus sp. | reverse complement strand
CTACTTCCGCCCCGACGGCAAGAAGGTGATCTTCGCCAGCAGCCACGGCGACCCGGACACGAAGAAGGTCCAGGCGGCCGAGATCAAGCAGCGCGAGGAGGACAAGAAGAACAACGTCCGCCGCCGGTACTCGTGGGACTTCGACCCGCACATGAAGATCTACGAGGCGAACCCCGACGGCACCGAAATCAAGTGCCTCACGCCGGACGCGAAGGTGTACACCGCGGAGGGCAGCTACTCGGCCGACGGCAAGCGGATCGTGTACAGCGCCGGCAACGCGCGGAACGTGCAACTGTTCACGATGGGCGCGGACGGGACGAACGCGAAGCGGCTCACCGACACGGCCAACTGCTACAACGGCGGCCCGTTCTTCAGCCCGGACGGGAAGAGGGTGGTGTTCCGCGCCGACCGCAAGGAGAAGGACCGGTTGCAGCTCTACGTCATCAACGACGACGGCACCGGCGAGAAGGCGCTGACGGCCGACGACAAGTGGGTGTTCTGGGCACCGTACTGGTACAAGGACAGCAAGCACATCATCTACACCGCCGCGGACCACGCCGCGCTGCCGCCGCCCAACTACGACCTGTACTGGATGAACACGGAGACCGGGAAGAAGTCGCGGGTGACGTTCGCGCCCGGCCAAGACGTGTTGCCGGTCTTCTCGCCGGACTACAAGCGGTTGATGTGGACCTCGTCCCGCGAGGGGGGGCGGGCGGCCCAGTTGTACATCGCGGACTTCACCCCGCCGAAGGACGAGTGACAGGCGCGGACGCACTGGTTTCCCACAGCCGGGTGGCGCGGGTTCTGTACCCCGCCCCCGGCCCCGCCACTTACCCGGCACTCGTCGAGGGGCGAAAGACCCGGACAAGACCGTTAGGGAGTATGCGACGAGGGCGCTCGTGCGTGTTCGAGGCGGCCCCCCGACGCGCGGTCCGCCTGGCGCGCGTCATCCGTGTTCGTGCCGGTGATGAAGGTCCGGGTAGTGCGGGTGCGCGTGGCGCATGGGCGCGTGGCGGTGCGGGTGCGCGTGCGGCTCGCCCGGTGGGTCGTCCGACCCGTGCGCGTGCTGGTGGTGTTCGTCGTGGACGTGCGCGTGTTCGTGGACCATCTCCTCGTGGTCGTGTTCGTGGTCGTGTCGCTCGGTCAAATGAAGCCACACGCCTAAACCCATCAACCCGCCGGCCGCGACGAGCGGCCACGAGACGCCCTCGCGGAACACCAGCAGCGACACCGCCGCGCCAACGAACGGGGCGGTCGAGAAGTACGCCCCGGTGCGAGCGGTGCCCAGGTGCCGCAGGGCCAGCACGAAGCACACCAAACTCACCCCGTAGCCGATGAAGCCGACCCCGGCCGCGCCGAGAACCGCCGACAGGTTCGGCACCGCCGCCCCGGCTACGAACGCGATCCCGGTGGTCACCGCCCCGGCCACCAGCCCCTTCAAGGCCGCGATCTGGACCGGGTCGGCGGCCGACACCCTCCGCGTCAGGTTGTTGTCGATGCCCCAGCACAGGCACGCCCCGGCGACCGCCAGCGGCCCCCACGGGACGCCCGCCTCCGGCCGCCCCGCCCACGACAGCACGGCCCCGCCCGCCACGATCGCCAACATGCCCAGCGCGATGCGCCGGTCGAAGTTCTCCCGGAACACGAACCACGCGAGCAGCGCGGTGAAGACGCCTTCGAGGTTGAGCAGCAGCGACGCCGTGGACGCGGGCGTCGCCGCCAGACCGACCATCAGCAGAACCGGCCCGGCCACGCCGCCGGTGGCGATGGCCCCGCCCAGCCACGGCAGGTCGGCCCGCGCCAGGGACGCTTCACGCGCCGCCCGCCGCGACCGCGCCAGCCACCACAGGGTCAACCCGCAGCCGGAGCCGAGGTACAGCAGCCCGGCCAGGAGGACCGGACTGATGCCCTCGCCGAGCAGGAGCTTGGCGAACGGCGTGCTGGCCCCGAAGAGGGCCGCCGCGACGAGCGCGAACATCACCCCGGTCGTCGGCGGGCGGGCAGTGGTCTCCACGGCGGACCTCCGGGGCGATCTTCGGGAACGACCGCCGGGCGCACGGGCCGGCGGCAGGTGGGCGGTCACTTCTTCGGCTCCGACTTCTCCTCGAAGTCGCCGCTGTACGGCTTCCCGTCCACCTGAACGGTCGCCGTGCCCTTGTACTCCATCTCGACGCCGAACCCATCGCTCTTGCCGGTGAACACGGACGCGGTGCCGTCCGCCGCCTTGTCGGTCGCGAGCAGGTCGATCTCGATCTTCGGCGTCGTGTTCGACACCACCAGCCGCAGCTTGTCGGCCTTGATGCGCACCGCCGTCTTCTCGTCGATACCCAGAATCCAGATCGTCGCCTCCTTCTTCCCGTGGTCCGGCTTGAACTCGGCGTGGTACTTGCCGAGGTCGAAGATCAGTCCGCCGTGCGGGCCGGTCCCGTGCCCGTGCTCCTCTTCCTTCTTCGGCTCGGCCTTCTTCGGCTCCGCCTTCTTGTCGCACCCGGTCGCCCAGACCAGTCCCAGGCCGAGGACGGCCGCCGCCAGCGTCTTCCCGTTCATCGCGAATCTCCGTGGGTAACGTTCAGGAACAAATCTCCGGCCGCGCCCCGGCCGCTGGGGTGTCCGCTCGCGGGGAATCCGCGAGCGGGTCGTCGCCCGGTCCGGTCCTGGCGAGGCGCTCGGCGTCTTTGCCGCTGAACCGCCAGAACAGGCCGGGGTGGATCAGGAACTCGCAGAAGGTACTCGTCAGCAGCCCGCCGAGGATCACCGTCGCCACCGGGTACAGGATCTCGCGGCCCGGCTTCAGCCCATCGGCCACCAGCGGCACGAGGGCGATCCCGGCCGTCAGCGCGGTCATCAGGACCGGGGCCAGCCGCTCCAGGCTCCCGCGCAGCACCATGTCCCGCGTGAACCCCTCGCCTTCTTCCCGCAAGAGGTGCATATAGTGGGCCACGAGCAGGATGCCGTTGCGGACGGCGATCCCGCCGAGCGAGATGAACCCGACCAGGCTCGCCACCGTCAGCGTCTGGTTCGTCAGCACCAGGGCCAGGACGCCGCCGACGAACGCGGTCGGCAGCGCGTTCAAGATTTGGAGCACGATCCGCCACGACGGGAACAGCACGAGCAGCACCGCGAACATCCCGACGACCGACAGGCCCGCGAGCGCGGTGATGAGCCGGGTCGCCCGCCGCTGGCTCTCGAACTGGCCCCCGTAGTCGATCTCGTACCCCGGCGGCAGCCCCGGCTTCATCCGCTCGTTCACCCGCGTCTGGATGTCCGCGACGGCCGACGCGAGGTCGCGGTCCTGCACGTTGCACCGGACGATGATCCGCCGCCGCACGTTCTCGCGGTTCACCGCGTTTGGGCCGAGGCCGTCGCCGATGTCGGCCACCTCGCCGAGTAGCACCGGCTTCTGGCCCGGCCGGTCGATCCGCAGTTGGCCGAGCTTCGGCAGGTCGGTGCGGAACGGGTCGTCCAGGCGCACGAGCAGGTCGAACCGCTTCTGCCCGTCCAGCACCTGCGACACCTCCTCGCCCTGGAGGGCGGTCTTCACGACGGACGCGACTTCGTCGCGGGTCAGGCCGTGGAACGCGAGGTCGGCCGGGCGCAGCCGGACGTGGACCTCCCCGGTCGCCTGCTGCGCCTCGACCACCGGCGGGGTCACGCCGTGTACGTCGGCGATGGCCGCCTTCACCCGCTCGGCCTCGCGCCGCAGCACGTCCAGGTCGTCGCCGTAAATCTTGATCGCCACCTGCGCGTACACGCCCGACACCATGTGCGAAATCAGGTGCGCGAGCGGCTGCTCGGCCTCCACGTCGGCCCCCGGCACCGACTCCTTGAGCTCCGCGAGGACGCGCTTGATGGCCTCCTCGCGGGTGAGGCCGGAGTCCGGGTTCATGCTCAGGATGTACTCGGTCCGGTTGACCGGCTCGGCGTGCTCGTCGCGCGCCGCGCGGCCGGTCCGGCGGGCGAAGTGCAGCACCGGGTTAGTCGGCTTCGCGTCCGTTTTCCGCATGTCGGTCAGTCGCGCGTCGATGACCCGGCACACCGCGTTCGACGCCTCCAGCGACGACCCGACCGGGAGCGACACGTTCACCTGCACGCTGCCCTCGTCGAACGGCGGGAGGAAGTCCGCGCCCAGTCGCGTCACCTGCCAACCCGCGACGGCGACCGCGCCCCAGGTCAGGACCAGCAACGGGACCGGCCGCGCCATGCTAAACCGCACGAGCGGCCGGACGAGGAACTTGAGCAGCCGCAGGAGCGGGCCGTCGCGCGCGGCGTGGACCGCGCGGGAGTTGGCGAGCAGGTAGTACGACGCGACGGGAGTGACGGTGACCGACACGAGCAGCGACGCCAGGATCGACACGATGTACGCGAGGCCGAGCGGGGCGAACAGCCGGCCCTCGACCCCGGACAGCGCGAACAGCGGGAGGAACACCAGCACGACGACCAGCGTGCCGAACACGATGGCCGAGCGGATTTCCCGGCTGGCCTCGTACACGACCCGCAGCGGGTGCCGGGGTTCGGCCGCGTGGTTGTTCTCCCGCAGCCGGCGGAAGATGTTCTCCACGTCCACGATCGCGTCGTCCACCAGCTCGCCCATCGCCACCGCGATGCCGCCGAGCGTCATCACGTTGATGGACAGTTCCACGCCGGTCAGTTGGCCGACGAGCTTGAACACGATGACGGTGACGGCCAGCGACAGCGGGATCGCGGTCAGCGAGATGAACGTGGTGCGGACGTTCATCAGGAACAGGGTCAGGACGATGAGGACGAGGACGGCCCCGAGGACCAGCGCCTCGCCGACGTTGTACACGCCCCGGTCGATGAAGTTCTTGAGCTGGAACAGGTCGTGGTTGACGACCACGTCCGTCGGGAACGTCGGCTCCAGTTCGCGCAGCGCCGCGTGAACCTCGTCCGTCAGCGCCCGCGTATCGGCGTGCGGCTGCTTGACGACCGTGATGACGACGCCGGGGACACCGTCCACGCTCGCGTCGCCGCGCTTCAGCTCCGGCCCCTCGACGACGCGGGCGACCTGGTGCAGGAGGATCGGCCGGGCGGTCGTGCCGGCGGCCCCCGACGAGCCGCCGTTGCCCTCGTCGCGGGCGGGCGGGCGCGGCGGGGGCGGCTTGACCACCACCAGGTTCAGGTCGGCGATCACCTTCGCCGGCTCCGGGCCGAGTTGCGCGAGGACGCGAATGGGGCGTTCGGTGTCGCCCCGGATGTCGAACCCGCCGGTGGTGTTCAGGTTGCTCGCCCGCACCGCCGCTTCGACCTCCAACACGGTCACCCCGAACTTGCGGAGCGCGTCCGGGTTGAGCAGCACCTGGTACTGCTTCTTCTCGCCGCCCAGGATGATGATCTCGGCCACGCCGCGGATCTTGAGCAGCCGCGGGCGGATGACCGCGTGGGCCAGGGTGCCCAGGTCCATCGGCGTGGTCGCGCCGCCCCTCGACGTGACCCCGACGTGCATGATCTGCCCCATGACCGAACTCGTCGGGGTCATCTCCGGGCGCACCCCCGGCGGCATCTGGCCGGCGACCGTGGCCAGGCGCTCCTGGACCGTCTGCCGGGCGATGCGCACGTCCACCTGCCACCCGAACTCGACGTAGATGATGGCGAGGCCGGCGGTACACTGGCCGCGCACCGCCTCGACGCCGTTGGCCCCGAGAATGGCCGTCTCGATCGGGTGCGCGACCCGCGCCTCGACCTCGTTCGGGGCCAGGCCGGGGCACTCGACCAGCAGCACCACGCGGGGCCGGTCGAGGTCGGGCAGCACGTCGATCGGCAAGGTCGTCGCGAGGTACGACCCGTAGAAGAGGACGGCGAGCGCGGCCAGCACCACCAGGGCGCGGTAGCGGAGGGCGGCGCGGATAGTGGCGTCGAGCATGGCGGCCTCACTCCTTCTCTTCGTGGAACGAGCCGTCGGCG
>JAYUBA010000658.1:0-5919 GCA_043741075.1 Frigoriglobus sp. | reverse complement strand
GCTCAGGTCGATCTGGTCGGTGTCGCTGTACGCGGTGGCCGCCACGCCGACTAGGACGCCGTTCGCGTAGTAGGCGAACGGGACCGGCGCGATGTCGTACGCCACCCCGCCCTTCGACACCGTCAGGCCGGCCAGTTCGATCTGCTGCCACGACTGCGCCGGGTCCACACCCGCCGGCGTCGAGAACAGAGCCGAACCGGCCGAGCCGTCCGGCAGTTTGAACGACAGGGCGGCGGGCACGTCGCGGGCTTCGAGGGCATCCAGCAGCGGGCGGAAGCGGTTCGCAGAACGCGACCTGCTCACTGTCGCTCTGATGGCGGGGCGAACGTGAGGCCGAGAACGCGACGCAGCGCGGCGGTGATCTTCGAGCGGGACATGGGCGGCCCTTCCTGAAGTGAGGGAGATACTTCCTGTCTTACGACACGAATCCTAAGCGGGGCGAATCGGCGGGTCAAGACGCTTCTGGCTATTTTCACGAAAATGCGGACGAGACTTAGTGAAATGATGCACAAGGCCGGGCCGTCCGTGTAACGGCTCGTCTGGCAGCACGAAGCCATTCATCGAAGTGTACCCAATTCGTCCGGTCACTTCTTCTTCGGCTCCGGAAGCGGCATCCGCACGCCGGGGTCGTCGCCGGGCGGGTCGTCGTCGTACCACCGGCCGCCGTCGTCCTTGCCGTTCACGCCGACGCTGTAGAACAGGTAGCCCTTCCCCGTCGGCTTGTAGATCAGCGGCTTGCCCCCGAACACGTCGTCGGGCACCGCCGCGAGGTACTTCGGGGCCAGGTCCGCCAGCTTCGCCGGGTAGCGGCCGGTGTCCTTGTGGAACGCCGCCATCGCGAACGCGACGTGCAGGTTCCGCTCCACCTGCGCGACGCGGTCATGGGCCTGCTGCACCTTGCGGACCGCGGGCGCGAGCAGGGCCACGAGCGTGTTGCCGAGTTGCTGGCCCACGACCTTGCCCGCCCCGGCCTCCTTGATGAGCGCCTGGAGCGCGGCCTCGTCGCGGTTCTTCTTCACTAGCTCGCTCAGCTCCTTCTCGAGCGCGTCGAGTTCCTTTTCGCGGGCGACCCGGTCCGTGAGCCGCATCGCGGTCGAGGACCGGGTGTAGAACGTGTTCAGGCTCCGCATCGCCGGGAGCCAGTCGATCGCCTCCAGTGCCTTGCGCTGCTCCGCCGTCGCCGGCTTCTCCTCCCCGTCCAGAGTCCCGCCGCGCCGGATCATCTGAAGCGCATCGAGGCCCATGAACCGCTCGCCGAGGTCGATCTTGTCGGCCATCGGGGACATCGCCGGGAGCGCCTGGAGTTCCTTCAGGCGGTCGAGAGCCTGTTTGGACGTGAGGTCGGCGCGGTCGAGGTAGGTGAGGGTGGCGTTGCTGGCGATCTGGCAGATGGCGATGCCCACGAGCGACTCGATGAGCGTCGCACCCCGCGTCATAAGCCGGCCGAGGCGGTGGCAGGCGAGGATGTCGCGCCAGGCGTCGTCGTACTTCCCTTCACCGAGGCGGAGCATGGCGCGGCAACTGAGCAGGGACGCGATCTCGCGGCACTTCTGCACGCTGGGCAGGAGGGTGCCGATGAGGTTGCTCGACTCGCCCTCCTCGCGGCGCGAGACGAGCGGGTTGAAGTAGTGCGGCCGTTTGCTGGCTTCGACGGCGACCGCCAGCGGCTTCTCGTTGGCCTTCAGCCACTCGGCGAGCGGCGCGGCGTCCTTCGCCGCCCACGGCCGGTTGGTGGCCCGGCCGTGGACCTCGTAGAGCGCCTCCATCTGCTCTTGGGTGAGGCCGAGTTGGTCGTGCGCGACCTTGTACAGACTCAGGATGTAATCGCCCTGCTTCGGCGGGGCGGGGATGTCGAGCCACTTGAAGTACGCGGGCGGCATGCCGTCGCCGCCCTCCGGCGCCGGCCCGAGCGCCAGAATGAGCAGCGCCTTCGCGTTCGTCTCCGCCGTGACGCCTTTGCTCATTTCGGCGTTGAGTGCGGCCTCGTAGTCGATGTACCCGTGCTTGTCGAGCGGGCCGGTAACGTAGGTGGTGTCTTTGCCGAGCGGCAGCTTCGGTGCCGGCGGCTTGTCGTCCGCGCCGCAGGCGAACAGGAGGACCGGGAGCAGAATCGCATTCATGATGAGGTGTCCGCGAAGAATCGGGTTATGTATGGGGTCCAGGGTCTCACGACCCTGGCTACCGACAATCGCCCTTCCAGGGCTTCCGAAGATTCAGCCCCGGAGGGGCGGCTGTTGGTCGCCAGGGTCGTGAGACCCTGGTTCGCGCGGCGACTGGTTCGCGAGGCGACAAGACTCTAACGTCTTCTCCTTGACTCCGTTCCACGAATCCGCGACGATTTCTGATACCCGCCCGGCCGTCTCGCCGCCATCACCCGCTCACGGGTACTCGCCATGCCGCCTCGCCTGCTATTCGCCGCCTGCGCTCTCGGATTTGCCGCGGCCGACGTTCGCGCCGCGGACCCGCTCCCGCCGGCGGGCGCGCCGGCCCGGCTCGTGGTGTACCCGAAGGACGTGAAACTGGTCGGGCCGCGCGACGAGCAGCGGGTGATCGTCCTCGGCGTGTGGGCCGACGGCCGCACCTGGGACTTGACCCGCACCGCGACCGTCACCAGCGCGAACGCGAAGATCGCGACCGCGGACAAGGGCGTCGTGCGCCCGGTGGCCGACGGACGCGCGACGCTGACGGTGGACGCCGGCGGCGCGAAGGCGAGCGTCCCGGTGAGCGTGGAGAAGGCGACCGCGGACGTGCCGGTGAGCTTCGCCCGCGAGGTGCAACCGATCCTCACGAAGGCCGGGTGCAACGCGGGCAGTTGTCACGGCTCGCAGCACGGCCGCGGCGGGTTCAAGCTGTCGCTGTTCGGCTTCGACCCGGCGTTCGACTACCCCCAGATCGTGCAGAGCAACGAGGGCCGGCGGGTCGTGCCGGGCGACCCGGAGAGGAGCATCTTCCTCGCCAAGCCCGCGCTCGTGATGGAGCACGGCGGCGGCGAGAAGCTCAAGCACAACGGCCGTGACTACACGCGTATCCGGCTGTGGCTCGAAGACGGCGCGCCCGCGCCCAACGCCAAGACCGACCCCGAAGTGACGAAGCTGGAAGTGTTCCCGGCGCGCCGCCTCATGACGGCGGGCGAGCGGCAGCAGCTCGCCGTCACCGCGATCTGGTCCGACGGCCGCCGCGAAGATGTCACGTCCACGGCGCAGTTCGACGCGCTGAACGACTCGGTCGCGGCGGTCACCCCGGCGGGCCTCATCACCGCGAAGGACGCGGGCGAGACGCACGTCATGATCCGCTTCGGCGGCGGCGCGGAAGTCGCGCAGGTCACGCTGCCGTTCGCACGCGTCGAGATGTATCCCGACGTGCCGGCGAACAACTTCATCGACAACAAACTCATCGCGAAGTGGAAGGAGTTGGGGCTAACGCCGTCGCCGCTGTGCCCGGACGACGAGTTCCTGCGCCGGCTCTACCTCGACGCGATCGGCACGCTCCCCACCCCGGACGAGGTGCGAAAGTTTCTCGACGACAAGGCGCCCGACAAGCGGGCGAAGGCCATCGACAAGGTTCTGGAGCGGCCGGAGTTCATCGACTGGTGGGCGCTGAAGTGGGGCGACCTGCTGCGCATCAACCGCACGGCGCTGCAAGAAAAGGGCATGTGGAGTTTCCACAACTGGGTGCGGGCGCAGGTCCGCGACAACGTGCCGGTGGACGCGTTCGTCCGCGACATCGTGACGGCCGAGGGCAGTACGTTCCTCGACGGCCCGGCGAACTTCTTCCAGATCGGCCGCGGGTTGGAGGAGTGGTCGGAGACGACGACGCAACTGTTCCTGGGCGTGCGCATCGGGTGCGCGAAGTGTCACCACCACCCGTTCGAGAAGTGGAGCCAGGACGACTACTACGGCATGGCCGCGTTCTTCGCGCGGATCGGCACGAAGAACAGTCAGGAGTTCGGCCTGTTCGGCCGCGAGACGGTCATCTTCATCCGCACGGCGGGCGAGGCGTCACACCCGCGGAAGCACGTCGTGGTGAAACCGAGGCCGCTCGACGGCGACACGAAGGTGAGTTGGGACGACGAGTTCGACCGCCGCAAGCGGCTGGCCGACTGGCTGACCGGGCCGACGAACAAGATGTTCGCGCGGAACGTCGCGAACCGGTTCTGGGGGTACACGATGGGCCGCGGGCTGGTCGAACCGCTCGACGACATGCGGGCCACCAACCCCGCGAGCAACCCCGAACTGCTCGACGCCCTCGCGGACGAGTTGGTGAAGAGCAAGTTCGACCAGAAGCACCTGCTGAAGACGATCTTCAACAGCCGGGCGTATCAGCTCTCGCAGGCGGGCACGCCGGGCAACAAACTCGACACCGCGAACGTCCACTTCACGCGGTACACGGTGCGGCGGCTGACCGCGGAGCAGATCGCGGACGCGGTGGATTTCGCCACCGGCACGCGCGAGAAGTACATCGGCCTGCCGCTCGGCACGAAGGCGATCCAGTTGCCCGACAGCGAGGTGAAGTCGTACCTGATGGACACGTTCGGGCGCCCGGCGCGGCAGGTGCTGTGCGAGTGCGAGCGCACGACCAAGCCGAACATCGCGCAGGCGCTGCACCTGCTCAACGGCGACTTCCTGAACAAGAAGATCGCGGACAAGACCGGTCGCGTGGAGAAGCTACTGACGGACAAGGTGCCGGTGCCGAAGGCGGTGGAGGAGTTGTACTTGGCGACGTGGAGCCGCCGCCCGTCGGCCGACGAGCAGAAGAAAGCGGAGGGCTGGGTGACCTCCGCGCCGACCGTGCGCGACGGGCTTCAGGACCTGCTCTGGGTGCTGGTGAACAGCCGCGAGTTCCTGTTCAACAAGTGAGGTACTTGTTATAGCCCCGGAGGGGCGACCGATGGTAGCCAGGGGTGAAGCTCGCTTCGAGCGCAACCCCTGGTAAGCGTCCGGAGAAAACCCGAAGCCCCGTAGGGGCGACAGACACCGCAAGGGTTCTGTCGCCCCTACGGGGCTTGATTCTATTTTCGCGTCGGTTCCAGGGGTTGCGCACGCGAGGCGCTCGCTCTACCCCTGGCTACCATCGGTCGCCCCTCCGCGGCTGCGAAGACGCGCCGCGTCACGTCTTGATGATGTCCCGCACGGTCCCGCCGGCCGGGATCATCGGCAGCACGTGCTCCTGGTGCGGCACGTGCACGTTCAACAGGAACGGGCCGGGCGCCTCGATCATCTCGATCAGTGCCTCGTCCAGGTCGGCCTTGTCGGTGATGCCCCGCGACGGCACCCCGAACCCCTCCGCGATCTTGCAGAAGTCCGGGTACGGCGGCAGGTTCTCGCCCGCACCCAGGTAGGTGTGCCCGCGGTTCGAGCCGAAGAACCGGTCCTCCCACTGCATCACCATGCCCAGGTGCTGGTTGTTCAGCAGCAGCACCTTCGCCGGGATCTTCTCCGCGAACGCGGTCGCCAACTCCTGCACGTTCATCAGGAAGCTGCCGTCGCCGTCGATGTCGATGACCAGGTTGTCCGGGAACGCGACCTTCGCGCCCAGGGCGCTCGGCAGGCCGAAGCCCATCGTGCCCAGGCCGCCGCTGGTGATCCACTTCCGCGGCGTGTTGAAGTGGAAGAACTGCGCCGCCCACATCTGGTGCTGGCCCACGCCCGTCGTGATGATCGTCGTGTCGAGCTGGCCGCGGTCGCGCAGGATCTCCCACAGCCGGTGGATGGCGAACTGCGGGATGATCGCGGTTTCCGGCTCCACGAACTTGAGCGGCTCGGCCTCCCGCCACGCGTCGATCTGCCGCCACCAGTCCGGGTACCGCCCGCCGCCGGTCAGGTCGGCGTTCGCGTCCTCCCGTAGCATCGCGTTCAGGCCGGCCAGCGCGCTCTTCAGGACGCTGTGGACCGGCACGTGCGCGAACTTGTTCTTGTGAAT
>JAYUBA010000657.1:0-5923 GCA_043741075.1 Frigoriglobus sp. | reverse complement strand
GGCGGCTGTCGGTAGCCAGGGTCGTGAGACCCTGGTTCCCGAGACGACGAAGAGTTTATCGCAGCGGGTCGAGGCGGTAGCGGTCGCTGCCGGGGACGAGGCGGACGGTGGCTTCCGCGGGGATGCCGAAGATGCGGCGCGTCTGGCGGATCTCGACCGTCGGTTGCACGTCGCGGTCCGGCCCGACCTCCACGCGGACGGTCACCGCCGCGCGGTCGGCGGACCTCACCTCGTCGAACAGGTTCACCGACACGAACGGGATCGTCGCCAGCAGTTCCGGGTCGAGCGGGGCGTCCTTGCTCGCGAGTTCCACCCACCCGGTGCGGGCGTCGCGCCGCAGTTCGCCGCGGACCGTCCACGCGCCCCACTTCGGATCGTTCACGGTGCCGGAGAGCGCGACGACGTGCCCGGCCGGTTCGAGCTTCAGGTTCACCCCGCTCACCGCGAAGTCCGGCCGCCCTTCCTGGCGGATGCAAATGCGGCCGTCCGCGATGGCGACCGTGGGCACCGTGCCGCCGCTACCGGGCAGCGCCGGCAGCGGCGTGAGGACCTGCCCGTCGGGGCCGACCCGCAGCGTCAGCGCCGCGCCGGACAGGTTGAGCGCGGACGGCGCGACCCGCCCGGTCATGAAGTCCGCGGCGCTCACGTCGGCGGACGCGGAATGCACGGCCAGCACTTCGGCCTTCGGGTCGGCCGGGTCCATCACGCGGAAGCGGAACGACGACGTGTCGTCGCCGACATTAACATCGGACACTTCGACCGGCATTCCGAGCGCGGTGCCGAGGCGGTCGGCGACGAGTGCCTTGCCGCGGGCCGACGACAGGTAGCGGCCGACGCCGACGCGGGCCGCGCCGGTCAGCACCCCGGCCGCCAGCGCGACGAAGGCGGCGAACTGCCCGATTCGGCGGAACGAAACGGTCATGGCGGAATCCCCCCGCGATTGAGGCGCGCGCGGGCGACGAACCGATAACACCATTGTTCGGACCACCGGGGCCGGGGCCGGGTGGCGAATGGCGGACGCGGGCCACCGGTGTCGCGCGGGCGCGCGTGCAAGCGGGACAGGCCGCACGACCGGCGGAGGGCATACCGCCGGCCGCGAGTTGTGCAACCCGAACTTAGAACGGGAACAGGCGGGAGGCAGGGCCGTTCCGCGTTTGTGCCTGGGTGGCCGGGGCAGAGTCTTCGATGCCCCGGTGAGGCGCGAAAACCGGGGCATCGCAAAGCCTCTGCCCCGGCCACCCACATCGCCGTGTGAAATGCGGAACGGCCCTGAGGCGGGAGGTCAGCGCGAATCGGGCCGCCGGCGGTGTGCAGGAAGTGCCGGTCGGTGAGCGGAACTGGCACACGCGGCGGCGCCCCGTGCGATTCGGCAGCGACGGGTGCCGTTATCGCGTACACTGGGCCACCCGCGTCGGCCGCACGCGGGCGGGCACACCGTTTGCACTGGCGGGGTGGCGTCTGACGCGATCGACACCCGAACGGAGACGCCTGATGTTTACCACGCGCGTACTGGCCTTCACCGCCGCCGGCCTGATCGCCCTCATGGCCGGGCACGGCTTCGCCCAGCCGCCGAAGCCGGATACGAGCGACTCGCTGCCGGTCCCGCCCGAGAGCGAGGCGATGAAGGCGAAGCAGAAGCACGCCCACGCGCTGCTCGACGCGCTGACGGCGGGCGATCACAACGCGCTGAGGCGGAACGCCGAGGTGATGTCGCTGATCGCCGACATGCGGTTGTTCGCGACCGCGTACAAGACCGAGGAGTACAAGTTCCAGGCGCAGGTGTTCAAGCACGCCGCCGACGACCTGCTGGCCGCGGCGAAGGCGAAGAACCTGGACGCCGCCGCACTCGCCTACAGCGACATGACCCGGACCTGCGTGAAGTGCCACGCCCACTTCCGCGGCGTGAAACGGTAGTCGAAAGTCAGAAGGTCGGTGGGAAGTCGAAAAGGCGAAGGGCGTAAAGTCGAAGACCTGCATGGCTGCGGTCTTTGACTTTACGCCCTTCGACCTTACGACTTTACGACCCCACCAGCGCGTCGATCGGTTTGCCCTTCGACAGCGTGAACGGGCGACTACCCTGGTCGTGCTCCTCCTTCGAGGCGTCGATGCCGAGGCAGTGGTAGATGGTGGCGGTGAAGTCGGCCGGCGTGACCGGGTTGGTCGCGGGGCGCCCGGCGATCTTGTCACTCGTGCCGTACACTTGGCCCCCCTTGATGCCGCCACCGGCGAACAGCACGCTGAAGCACTCCGGCCAGTGCTCGCGGCCCATGTTGCTCTTGGTGATCTTCGGCGACCGGCCGAACTCCGCGGCCACCACCACGAGCGTTTCGTCTAACTTCCCGGCCGCGTCCAGGTCGGTCATCAGCGCGTGAAACGCCTTGTCGAACGGCGGGACCAGGTCGTCTTTGTGCGCGGTGAAATTGTTCCAGTGCGTGTCCCACGCGAACCCGTTGATGCCCTGCGTCCGCTGCCAGTTGCACTGAACGAGCCGCACGCCGGCATCCAGGAGTCGCTTGCCGAGCATCACGGACTGACCGAACAGGTTGCGGCCGTACCGCTCGCGCTCCTTCGCCGGCGCGGACGCGAGATCGACCGCCTTCCGCACCGCGTCCGACGAGATCACTTCGACGGCCTTGGCCTGCGAGTCCTTGATGGTGCCGCTCGCGGCCAGCGAGTTCAATGGTTGCGTCTCGGCGTTCAGTTGATCGACGAGCGACAGCCGGCGCTTCAGCGCGTCCGGGTTTTCGTTGGCGACGAGCGGGATGTGGTCGAGCTTGAAGTCGTCGTCGTTCGGGTTGCCGCCGGTGTAGAGCGGGTCGTACTTCGAGCCGAGCGCGCCGGCGAACTGCCCGGCGCGGCGGCCCCCGGCCACGTCCATGCGGTGCGGGACGATGGCCCACGCCGGGAGCGGGCTTTTGCCCGGCGCGATCTTCGCCACGCACGCGCCCATGTGCGGCATGTCCTGCCGGTTCATGTTGTTCACTTCGGGCACGCCGCCGGGGTACTGGTAGCCGGTGAACATCCAGTACGACCCGCGGCCGTGGTCGTTGTGCTCGTGCCACATGGTCCGCACGAGCGCGGACTTGTGCATCCACTTCGCCGCGTTGGGCAGCAGTTCGGAGAACCGCACGCCGGGGAGCGAGGTTTGGATGGTGGTGAACGGCCCGCGGATGTCGTCGGGCGCGTCCGGCTTCGGGTCGAAGGTGTCGAGCTGCGCCGGCCCGCCGCTGAGGTACAGGATGATGCAGTTCTTCGCCGCGCCGAAGCTCTTGGGTTTCGGTCCGGCCGCGCGCGCGGTGCCGGTCGGGAGCATCGGGAGCGTCAGCCCGCCGACGGCCAGCCCGCCGACGCGGAGCAGTTCGCGACGGTTCAGCGGCGACGAACCCCACAAGCTAAGCATGATGTGAACTCCGGCAGGCGTTACAAGAACCTCTCCCCAACCCCTCCCCTAAAAAGGGAGGGGCTAAGAAGTGCCGTCAGTCCGGCTCCCCCTTCCTTCTTAGGGAAGGGGGCTGGGGGGTTAGGTTCTTCGGCGTAGCGGCAGGAAAACCGGCGTGCAATCGACCTCCGCCGAGTGTACCATAGTCTTCGACCGTCCCGCCAGCCTGCGCTTCACGAATTCCCACCGCACCGTCAGCACAGGGGGCTTACGCCCCCCGCTCCGAGAAGCCATGCGATACACCCTTGCCGCACTGATCGCGCTCGCCGTTCCGCTCATCGCGAGCGCGCAAGGGTTCGTCGCGAGCGTGTCGCCGCCGGTGATCGAGCGCGGGAAGACGGCTCGCGTCACCTTCGTGGGGCGCGATCTTGCGCCCGGCCTCGACGTGTGGCACGCGCTCCCGAAGGGCGCGCTCACCGCGAAGCCGGTGAGTAGCGAGTCGGGCAAGTTGGTGTTCGACATCACCGCCAGCGCGGACGCCCCGGTCGGCGTGTGCGGCCTCCGGCTCGCCACCCGCGACGGGCTGACCAACGCGGTGCTGTTCCACGTCGAAGATTTGCCGGTGAAGGGCGCGATAGCGGGCGACAAGCCGGTGTCACTGACCCTACCGGCGTGCGTGTGGGGCACATTCCGCGAGGGCACGCTCGACCGCTACACGATCACCGTTGCGGCCGGCGAGCGCGTGAGCTTCGAGTGCGTGTCGAACCGCTTGGGGAAGGACGCGGACCCGCTGCTCACCGTTCGCGACGCGGGCGGCGCGTTCGTGCTGGAGCGCGACAACGACCCCGGTTTGTACTTCGACTTCCGCTTCGCGCACACGTTCGAGAAAGCCGGCACGTACACACTCGAAGTGCGCGACGCGCGGCTGAAGGCGAGCGAACACCACCACTACATCCTGCGCGTGGGGAAGTTCTCGGCGGAGCGCGTCGCAATGCCTTCCGCCGTCGCAGTGCCGGCCCACCTGCCGGGGCCGTTCGTCCAGCCGGTGAAGCGCCCCGGTGACGCCGGCTCCGCGTGGCTGCCGGTGAGCGTGGCCGAAGGGCCGGTCACGGTCGCGAAGGACTTCGACGCGACGCACGACACCGCGATGTCACAGGCGACGAGCGGCGCGACGTGGCTCGCGTTCCTCGCGTCGCCGATGCGCGGCAACCCGTTCCTCGCGTTAGAACGTTCGCTCGAATACGGCATGCTTCAGCCCACACCCGCCGTCGTACCCGGCGTGCTGTGCGGCGTGCTGAAACAACCCGGTCGGAGACAGGCGTTCGCGGTGCAATTGGAAAAGGGGCAGCGCATCTTTGTTCGCGCCGAAGCGAAGGCGCTGAACTCGCCCGCCGACCTGGAACTGATGGTCGTGGACCGCGTCGGCCGCGAGCAGCGCCGCGGGCAAGACAAGCCCGACGGGAGCGAAACCGCGCTCGACTTCACCGCGCAGAACCCCGGCCTTTACGGCATCGTTGTGCGAGACATCCTGCGCGACGGCAGCGATTCGCACGCTTATCGGATCACCGTGCGGAGCGAGCCGTTCCCGCCCGCGATCACCGCCGAAGTCGAAGGGCTGACGGTGCCGCAGGGCAGTTACCAGATTGTGCCGCTGACCGTCGCGCGGAATGGCAACAAGGGGCCGATCACGCTCTCGCTCGCGTCTGCACCGAGCGGACTGAAACTCACGCCCGACGCCATTAGCGAGACCGAGAACGCGATCATTTGCAAGCTCTCCGCCGACGGGCACACACCGCTTGGCGTCCACACAATCCAGATCGTAGGCGAGTGCGCGGGCGAGAAATTTCTCGTCCGCACGCGCCCGCTGATCGATAAGCGTTATCAGAACGTGGACCTCATCCCGATCGCGCTGCGCGAAGACCAGACGCGACTGCCGCCGCCGCTCACGGACCGGTTCGCGGTGCAGGTCACGCCGCCGAGCGCCTTCACCTTCGAGCTAACCGAGAAGACGGTCACGCTCCCGCGCTACCAGAGCGCCCCGATTCCGGTGGTGACGACGCGCGCGAGCGGCTTCGACGGCCCGGTCACCTTCGCCGCGACCGGCGGGCAGCTTGCCGACAAGAGCGAAGGCCGCACGCGCGTGTACGCGGAGTTCCCGCCCGCGACCGCGAAGCTGCCGAACGTCAGCGGCGTGGCGGTGTCGCGGATTCTCGCCAACATCAGCAAGGCGCGGATCGAGGTGACCGCGACCGGCACGCACGCGGGCCGCCGCGTCACGCTCATCCGCACCTTCGAGTTGGATCTGAACTACGCGTACACCGTGAAGTCCGACACGCCGAAGGTGGCGCTCCTGCCGGGCGAGTCCGCGAAGGTGCGGTACACGGTGGACCGCGCGAAGACGTTCGACGGCCCGGTGACGCTTCACCTGAACACCATGCAAGGGCTGGACGCGCCGGAGATGGTGACGATCCCGAAGGGCCGAACGTCAGTCGAGGTGGACGTAAAGGCGACGGCCGACGCACAACCGCGGAAGCAGAATTGGCC
>JAYUBA010000656.1:0-1734 GCA_043741075.1 Frigoriglobus sp. | reverse complement strand
GCGGCAGCCCGCGGGCGCGCCGCGCCGGGTCGTTCTGGAGCACCAGCGGCGCGACCGCCGCGACGCGCGGGTCCGCGAACCACGCCCGCGCCGCGTCGGCCCACCCTTCGGTTACCTCGGCGTCGTCGTTGAGCAGTTCGACCACCGGCGCGGACGCGACCGCGATCCCGGCGTTGGCCGCGGCGCAGAACCCGCCGGCCCGCGGGCGGCGCACCACCGTCACCCCGGCGAACTCGGCCGCCGCGCGCGACACGCACCCGCCGCGCGAGCCGTCGTCCACGACGATCACTTCCGTCGCCGGCGGGGCGAACCGCGCCACGCTCGCGAGGCACAGACGCAGCAGGTCGGGACGGGAATGGGAGGGGATCACAATCGAGAGCGCTGAACGATGAATGATGAATGATGAATTGAGAGACGCAGACGCGCAGACATTCGGAGTTCTTGATTCAGCCTTCATCATTCAGCCTTCATCATTTCTTACGACGTGCGGCCGTCTTGCGCGGCGGCGATCGGGCGGAGGAAGGTGGCGGCGAAGCGGATGCGGTCGGCGGCGGCCCCGGCGCGGCCGGCGGCCACGTCGCCGACCAGTCGGCGCAGGTGGGCGAAGCACCGGGCGTCGTCGCCCGCGCCGCGCGCGGTCGCCCACAACTGGCGCGCCCCGGCTTCCGCCCACACCGCGCCCGACAGCACCCGCGCCTGCCACCCGGACCAGTGCCGGCGGGCGTAGGTGAGCAGCGCGTGCCGGGTGATGAGCCGCAGCGGGGCCGGCACCCGGCGGGCGTGCAGGGGCCAGTGGTGCGTCGCCTCCAGCGCCGGGTCGAACCACACCCGCCACCCGGCCGACGCGGCCCGCCGGCAGAAGTCCACGTCCTCGTAGTAGAGGAAGAACGACTCGTCCAGGCCGCCGAGTCGCTCGAAGCAGTCGCGGCGGACGAGCAGGCACCCGCCGGTGGCCCACTCGACCTCCCGGCGGGCGTCGCCGCGGTTGGCCCGGCACTTGCGCCGCGCCCGCGGCACGAACAGCCCGGCCAGCGTGCCCGCGAACGTCGGGAACGGCCCGGCCGACGGCTGCGGGGTGCCGTCGCGGTTCAGCAGGCGGAACCCGATCACGCCCACGTCCGGGGCCACGTCGGCGCGGGCGACCGCGCCGAGCACGTCGTCGAGGAACCCGTCGGGGACGGTCACGTCCGGGTTCAGCAGCAGCACCCACGGCCCGCCGGTGAGGCGGCACCCGCGGTTGACGGCCGCCGCGAACCCGAGGTTGCGGTCGAAGTGCCGCACCGACACGCCCCGGAGGCGCGCCACGCGGGCCGCCAGCCGGTGCCCCGGCGACCCGTTATCAACGACCTGGATGGTGGCCGCGCCGGTGCGCACGGCCGCGGACCGGCGTAGTTGGCGCACGAGCCGGGCGGTGTTCTTCCACTGGCAGAAGTTGACGACGACGACGGCCAGCGCGACGGCCGACGGCGCGGCCGGTCGGCGCGGCGCGAGCGGGCGTTCGTGACCGGGTGCGGCCACGTGCGGGTGCGGCGGGGTGCCGTCTGGCGGGTGAGCCAGGGCCATGAGGGTTCCTTCCCTGAGCCGGCCGCGGGTCCGCCCGCGGTCGCGAGATGATACGCACAGGGCGAAGTGCGATGCAACCGCAACTGCGCGGAGAGCGGCTCCGGTCCCTTTCTGGGTGGCCGGGGCAGAGTCTTCGATGCCCCGGTTTTCGCGCCCACCGGGGCATCGAAG
>JAYUBA010000655.1:0-17859 GCA_043741075.1 Frigoriglobus sp. | reverse complement strand
GCCGTGCCCGCCCCACGCCCAGCACGCCTTCACCAGCCCGCCGCGGGTGCCGGTCACCGAGTACGCCGGGTACGCGGGCACCAGCCGCGCGTCGCCGGCCAGCCGCGCCCGCACCTGCGTCTCGATCTCGCGCTTGGCCTCGGCCCCGAACGCCTCGTGGTTCTCGCGGAGGAACTTCAGGTCGTCGGCCGCGAGTTCGCTGCCGTCGGCCAGCGTCTGCCGCACGTCGAGGACGCGGTCGGCCTTCGCCAGGAGCGACTTGATCTCGGCCCCCCGCTCGACCAGCGGCGGGTAGCCGGCCAGTTGCCCCGCGTAGGCCGCGTGCCGCTTGCGGAGCGCGAAGATGTCGCGGGCGTCGAGCGCCTCGACCAGCTTGCCCCACCGCACGAGCCGGTCGCGGGCGAGCGTCAGCCGCGGGACCAGTTCCTGGCGGTCGCGGCGCCCCTCGAGCGCCTTGCCGTGCTTGACCCACAGCGCCTGCCACTTCTGGTCCTGCTTGTCGGCCCGCGGTTCCTCGATGTCGATCAGCGCGAAGGTGTCGAACAGCTTGCGGCGGGCGACGCACCGGTTGATCTCGGCGAACAGCGTCGGGTTCTGCTTGTCCAGCCGCTTCGCGAACTCCGGCTTCTTCGCCTTGAGGCGGTCGTAGGCGGCGGCCACCTTGCGGTCCGACGGGTGCCCGGAGGCGAGCGCCTTCTGCACGTCGGCCAGCAACTTGGCGGCCTCGGCGCCGTCGCCGACGCGGGCCGCGTGCGGGTGCGTGTAACTCCCCGCCAGCTTGGCCGCGGCCTCGGTCACCGCGTCCTCCGACCCGCCCTTTTCGGCGGCCTTGATCGCCTGCTCCAGCGCGCGCACGAGCGCGAGTCGGGCGCCCGCCTCGCTCGCGCGGGGGGCGAACTCGGTCGCCTCGCGGCACCCGGAGAGCGCGGCGCCGGTGCCCCACGCGGCCACGAGTTTGGTGTCGGTTTCGTACGACGCGACCTTCGGCACGCCGTGCAGGGCGGCCAGGAGCGGTGCCCACCGGAGCGCGTCCTCGGCGCGCGTGCGGTGCGCGTCGGTGAGCGACGGGTGGAGCGGCCCGGCGGCGGCGACGGCCTTCCACGCGTCGGCCAGTTCGCGCTCGGTCGGCGGCAATTTCCCGTACGCGCGGAGGAAGTCGTCGGCGGCCCGCGCCCGCGCCCGCCAGCCGTCCGCGACCTTCTCGTACCCCTTCGCCTCGCCCACGCCGGCGAGCTTCGGTGCGGCCTCGTCCCAGAGCTTCACGAGCGCCGTGCCGTCGCCGGGCGCGGCGGCGGCGGCCTTCAGTTTGTCCAGCAGCGCGACCAACCCGGCGGCGGCCCTCGCGCCGCGGACCAGTGCGGGGTCGGCCCACTCGTCCACCAGTTCCGGCGCGTACGCGGCCACGATCGCGCGCGGGTCGCGGGCGTCGGCGGCCTTCTTCAGCGCGTCGCGGGCGGCGACCCGCTTGCGGGCCTCTTCCACCGCGCGCTTGAGTTCGGGCGTGAGCGCCTTCCCGGCGGCGGCGAGTCGGTCGCCCTCGGCGCGGACCGCGGCCCAGTCCTTCACCGGGGCGGCGCACAGTTCCTTCAACCCGCCGACCGGGTCGAGCTGGCCCGCGAGGTCCGGCGGCACGTCCTTGCCGGCACCCTTCAACCGGTCGGTTTCGGCCTCGATCTGCGCCCAGTCGCGCGGCGCGACGGAGATCAGTTTGCGGAGCCGGGCGAACGGGTCGAGGCTGAACGGCGGGATCTTGAGGAAGGGCTTGTCGAGGGACTCGCGGAGCATCCGCGCCCACCCGCTCACGTCGGCGTCCTTGCACCGCAGGAGGTCCGGCCACACCACCGACTTGTCCGGGGTCTGCATGTCCCGCGCGGTGAACAGCAGGTTCTCGTTGTCCGTTTTGAGGACGTGCTTGACGTACAGTTGCGGGTCCGCGGCGATGGCCCGGAGCGCGAGCAGGATGACCCACGCGGAGAAGTGATCGAGGTTCGCGCCGAGCTTCTCGGCGCACCGGGCCGGGTGCTGGTACGCGGGCTTGCCGAACTCCAGTTGTTCGAGCTTCTTCGCCGGGTCGGTCGGGTCCAGCGCGGGCACGCACATGCCGTCGTAGTCCACCAGCACCGGCGCGTCGGCGACCACCATCACGTTGTCGTGCTGGAGGTCGCCGTGCGCGATCTTCGTGTCCTGGAGTTGTTGGACGAGGGCGACCCACGCGTCGGCCATCCGCCGCACCGCGGCGAGGTCGGGCACCTTGCGCTCGACCGTCTGGCGCACCCACTCGCCGAGCGACACGCCCTTGACCCAGGCCATCGTGAGCGTCGGGTACCAGGCCCGCCCGACCCGCATGCCTTCGAGGTGGTACTGGAACTTGACCACGCACGGCGGCTTCTTCGCCCCCAGTTCCTTCTCGAGGTAGTCGGAGACGGCCTTGTACCGTTGGGCGCGGTCCTCGTTGGGGAAGTTGAACAGCTTGAGGGCGACGGTGCCCTTCGGGCCGGTCATCTTGTACACGCTGGCGAACGCGCCGGACCGGGCGCGGGGCACGCCCATCGGGCTGCGCTCCGCCGTGCTCAGCTTCAGGTCCGGGTCGCGGAACGCGGTGTCCGGGTTCTGGAGCGAGTCCTTGTAGTCGGACTGGGTCGGCCAGCTAGCCATAGTGGGCAGTGGGCAGTGGACAGTGGGCAGTGGGCAGAAAAACCGCGCCTACCCGGCTAGTGAGTTCCTTAGACCGTAAATAAGCCGTCCGACTTCGGACGCCAGAGCGAACACCGCGTCGGAGTCGGATTTGGTCACGAACTTCAGGCGCACGGCAATGTGAACCTGCGTTTCAACTTCGCGCAGCGATCCGTTCGCGATGCCGAGAAACTGGACGAACTCGCCCGTCGTCCAGCGGCCCTGACCCTCTGCGATGTTCGAGGGCACGGACACGGCCGCACGCCGAACTTGCGTCGTCAACCCGTACAACTCCTCGCGCGGGAACGCCGCGCTCAACGCGTACACGGCTTCAACCAGACCGATTGCCTTTTGCCACGCGATCAACTCTGTGTAGTTCCGCACCGCCATCTCGATCCTCCCATGAGGTTAATGGGACACGATCACATCCCCACGCCTCTTCTGCCCACTGCCCACTATCCACTGCCCACTGCTCAAGCGAACACCTCGTACCCGTGCATGTGGAGCAGCCACAGGAACGGTTCGGCCACGCCGAACGGCACGATGGTCCGCTTCGACAGGTCCTTGATGCCCAGTTCGTGCTCGATCAGGCTCACCGACGACACCGGGAAGAACATCACCTGCCCGCCGAAGTAGCTCTCCACCAGCCCGCGGATGTCCACGCCGCGGAACATCAGTTCCAGCATCTGCTCCACCACCGCGCTGCGGCCCTGGATGGTGCCGAGCGTGGTCCGCTTGGGCGGCGGGTTCATCTCCGCGAGGAGCCGCCGGATGAACGGCACCGACTGGCCCTGGATCGGGTTCTCGGTCACGAGCAGGTCGAACTTCGGGACGACGACCGCGACCGGCACCGGGATCACCTGCCCGACGGGCACGTCCCGCTCCTCGCGCATGTCGGCCATGAACTCGTTCAGCTTGGCGATCTGCTCGTCGAGGGTCGAGAGGTTGCGCCCGCCGCCCTCGAGCTGCGTCGGGTCGAGGAACAGCATGAACCCGTCCATCCGCACCGCCTGCTTCTTCAGGCGCTTCTCGTCGATCGCCTCGTTGAGCAGCTCGCCGGAGTAGTCGAACAGGTTCACCAGCGCGGTGTTCGGGCCGGCCGGGTCGGCGTCGCGGAGGTGCAGCATGACCGGGTCGGGGAGCGCGTGGACGGTGTTCCCGGCCTCCTTCTTCCGGTTCAGGATCAGGTCGATGTACGTCTCGAACCGCTTGTCCCCGAGCGACGGGGCCGGCTGCACGACGGCGACGGTCGGGGCCGTCCGCTTGCGCACCTTGTCGTACCCGGTGGCGAGCATGTGCGTCTTGCCGCTGCTGGGCACGCCGACCACCGGGAAGCACAGCCGCCGCACCTTCTGGTAGCTGCGGAGGAACTTGAACGAGCACGACTTGCACTCGACGTACCCGGTCTCCTGGGGGGCGTCGGCCGCGACGGTCTTGGCCTTCGGCTTGCCCTTGGTGCCGCGGTACGTCGGCTTCGGTTCGTCCTCGTCGTCGGTGGGCGGGGCGCCGCTCCTCTCGACCACGAGCCTCTCGCCGAAGCACCGCGGGCACTTCCGCGCGTCCGCCTTCACCTGAGCGGCCTCCTTCCGCCGCGCCCGCCAGTGGGGCGCGACGGCCAGCCCGAACAGCAGCGCCGCGGCGGCGCACCGCGCGGCGGTGAACGCGACCGCCCGGACCTTGGCCCCGCTCGTCAGTTCGGCCAGCTTGGTCCGGTCGGCGGCGAGTTGCCCCCGCTCGTCCGCGGCCTCCTTCGCCAGGCGGTCGGCGAGCCGGGCATCCACGGCCGCGGCCCGGAGCCGGTCGCGCGCGTCGGCCTCGCCGGTCCGCAGCACCGCCTCGACGTTCTGGCCGCCCGCGCCCGCCCCGCCGGCCACCAGCGCCGCCCACGCGTCCACCGTCGCGGCCCACTTCCGGTTCGCGGCGGCCGTCGCGGCGTCCGCCTTCTCGCCGTACTCGTTCGTCTCCGCGGTCAGCGTGGCTTCCTCGCGCACCGCCCACGGGCGCCCGTCGGGCGCGGGGCCGTTTGAACACCCCGACGCCGTGAACAGCCCCAGCACCGCCGCCGCCGCGACCGCCCGCTGCGCCTTGCGGATCGAGACGCGGCGCACGTTCCTTCCCAAACGGACGGCCACCACGAACACGACCGCCGCCCACACGACGATGCCGGCGTCGAAGACCGTCGGCCGGAACGCCGGCTGCGCCCCGGTGTCGAAGTCGAACTTGTAGACGGCCTGCTGCTGGTCGGCGTGCTGGCGGAACGCGATCCGCTGCCCGTACACCTCGGCCCACTGCGCCTGGGCCTCCTCGCGGCGCACCTCGGCCGCTTTCGCCAGCTTCAGCGCGGCGGTGCGGAACGCCTCGTAGTCGGCGACGAGCGCGGGGCGGAGTTCGTTGAAGATGAGGTCCGCGTTCTCGCGGCGGCCGACCGCCTCGCCGCCGGCGCGGGGCGGGGCGATCAGTTCGGTCTCCCACCCGGCCGCTTCCTGACGGGCCTGCTGCCGGTGCCACTCCAGCCGCAGGGCGACCAGTTTCGCCGCCGGGGCCGGTTCGTCGGCGCGGGCCTCGCTCGCGCCCGCCGCCGCGAGGACCGCGGCGCAACACGCGAGCAGACGGGCGCGGGGCCGGGGAGTGGGGACGGCCATGAGGGTCCGGTTGGCGGGGGCAATGGTGCAACGATTAACGTAAGGGCCGGTTCTGGCGACCGCAAGGGTTTTCGCAGCCGAACGGAGGGGCGACCGCACCCCGCGCGACGTTTGTGCGGGGGTGAGGCGAACGGGAGTTGCTGTGGGCGGAACCGCCCGCGAAAGCGCGGTCGGGAGCGAAATGCGAGCGAATCAAGCGGAGCGGGCGGGAATCTCCCAGCCCCACTTTTTGCCCTCGAACGAAAACCGCGTAGGCGTCGCTGTCCCCGAACCGGCCCAACTCCCCGATCTGCCGTTCGGTCAATCCGGCCCTCCGACCGAGGGCCTCGTGGTAGTGCCGTCAGACGTGACCGTCGGTGATCTGGGTCACCTTCAGGTACGCGAGTTCGCCGCAGGCCGGGGTCGAGGTCCGCCCGGACGGCCTGCGCCATTGCCACGGCCGCGTCGAGCACCCGCGGTGCGTGGGCGAACGTGCGGTACATGTTCGGCACCCGACCGAGCTTCGTCCGCAGCACTTCGAGGGTGGAGCGGGCCGAGTCGGGAACGGGATTGGTTTCGAGGAAAGTGAGGAACAGCCGGGCCGGTGTCCGCATCGGCGACGAAACAGAACATCCACCCATCCACCGCCACAGGCTCGAATTGTCTTGCACCGGATATCGGCAACTGAGATACTCATTCTTCCTGCCCCAACGCCACTCCCGCCCCTCAGCAATCCCGCACAGAGGTTGTCGCCGTGCCCACCTTCCACCACCGCGACGGGATCCATCGCCGACAGGTGATTCAGGCCGGTCTCATGGGACTGGCCGGACTGTCCATGCCGGACGTGCTGCGGTTGCGGGCACGCGCGGCCGCGGGCGGTGATTCTCAGCCCGACACCGCGGTGATCTACGTGGTGCAAGGCGGCGGCGCGTCCCAGTTCGAAACCTACGACCCCAAACCGGCCGCCCCGGCGGAGGTTCGCGGCGAGTTCGCCGCCATCTCCACGAATGTTCCCGGAGTACAGTTCTGCGAGCTCATGTCGCGGCAAGCCCGCGTCATGGACAAGTTGACCATCCTCCGCTCCATCCATCACCCCTCGACGCAGCATTCGTCGAGCGCGCACCTGATGCAAACGGGGTACTACTGCAGCGCGTCCGCTCAAGACAACGAGATGCCGTGCATCGGTTCCCACGCCGCCAAGTTCCGCGGGCCGTCGAGCCGCGGGTTGCCGCCGTATGTCGCCTTGCCGCCGAACCCGGGTTACGGCAACGCCCACGCCCTGGGCAACGGTTACAACCCGTTCACGGTACTCGGCGACCCGCGAACCAAGAACATGAGTGACGAGCAGCGCGTGGCCAGCAACCTCGGCTTCCGGGTGCCCAACCTGACGCTCGTGGAGGGGCTGACCACCGACCAGTTGGGCGACCGGCACGCGCTCCTCTCCCGCTTCGACAAGGCCGCCCGCATCCACGACCTCCGCCGCGACGCCGAGGCCCTCGATCAGTTCCGTGCCCAGGCGGTCGATCTGGTCACCGGGCCGGCCGCACGCCGGGCCTTCGACCTCGACAAAGAGGCCGCCCGCGTGCGCGATCGCTACGGTCGCAACGCCCTGGGGCAGAGCGTACTCCTGGCCCGCCGACTGGTGGAACACGGGGTGAGCGTCGTCACCCTGGGCACCTTCGATTGGGACATGCACGGCATCCTGGGTAAGCGCATGCGCGACCTCGCGCCCGCCTACGATCAGGCGATGGCGGCTCTGGTGCAGGACCTCCACGACCGCGGTCTCGACCGCCGCGTGCTGGTCGTGTCGATGGGGGAATTCGGCCGTTCGCCCCTGTACGCCCCGTCACCCGCGGCCCCGAAGGCGGCCCCCGGTCGTGAGCACTGGGGCGACGTGATGAGCGTGCTGCTGGCCGGCGGCGGGTTCGAAGGCGGTCGCGTGGTCGGCTCGTCCGACTCGAAGGGGGGCGTGCCGAAGAGCAGCCCGTACCGCCTGGAGTGTGTGCTCGCGCTGATGTACCGCCACCTCGGGATCGACCCCGCGGCGACGTTCAACGACCACAGCGGTCGGCCGCGGAGCCTGCTCGACATCCGCGACCGCATCAAGGAACTGGAGGCCAACACCTGAACGGGTTCCCGCAGACGCGCGAGGGCCACCTGATCGTAACCCTTCAGCGCTCTGAACAATGGCCAAAATGTGCCATCAACAAGAGCCATCAGTGAACGAAACGGGGCTTTGCCCGGCTTTGCCCATAAACCCCGGTTTTAAGCCTGAACCAGGGCTTTGGATATAAACCCCTGATTTCGGACGAAACAGGGCCGAAAAGCCTTTGAATCGCCTGCCATTCTGACGTTTATGGGCAAAGCCCAGAACCAGGCCAAAAACCTCTTGTTGCGCCTGCCGTTCTGGCGTTTATGGGCAAAGCCCTTTGCACACCAAATCCCGATTTGCGACGTAATACCGGCTTTGCCCAAGTATTCCGTAAGTCCTTATCCGTGACCTCTGGAATCGCCGTAAGTCCTTATGCTTGGTCGCGGCGGGGCATTCGTTGGGCAAAGCGTCGCCGCGCTGCACCGCGCGGGTTTGGCGGCGCTGACGCACACGCCCAGCCCAATGGGATTCCTCAACCGCATCCTGGGCCGCCCGGAGAACGAGCGCCCGTTCCTGTTGCTCGTGGTCGGCTATCCGGCGGAAGGAACCGTCGTACCGGACATCGCGAAGAAGGATCGGAGCGAGTTCGCGACGTTCCGGTGACTCACTCCGGTTCAGGTCGGCCGCGTCGGCGACCGCAGCGCGGAGTGAGGGGGACCGATTTCCCCTATTGTCGCAGGTGATCGGTGCCGGCTACAATCGGGCTGCTGGCGACTGTTGGGCCTTCGCACATCCATCTACGAACGTCCCCGCCGGCGGTCCGCCCCTCCCTTCCACTTTGCCGCGGAGGCTGTCATGTCGCTTCCGGTCCCGGTCCGATCCGACCCGTATCACGGGTGGCTCGTCCGCGCCTTCCTGGCGCTAATCGTCATGCTCCTGCTCGCGCTGATGGTATCGAAGACGTGACCGCGAGCCGTCAGCCGTCGGAGTGGCGCGAGCGGCGCGACCACCTGAGCGCGTCGGGTGTGGCGTGGTGAGTCGAATGGTCAGCGGTACGGCGAACTCCGATGTCGCCCGGGGGGCCGGGCGAAATGGCAACGCGTATCGCGTTCTTCGTGGCTGCGCTCGCCCTGGGGACGCTGGTGGAGTACCTGCGGCACCGGTTCTTCCTGCACTCGCGGCTCCGGCACGGGGTGATCCGCCGGCACAAGATGCACCACAAGACCTACGTCCGGTACTCGATCGCCTCGGAGTTCCTCGGGTTCTTCCCGCCCGCCATCCCGTTCCTGTGGGTCGGGTTCGTGTACAGCACGGCCGCGGGAATCGCGTTCATTGCGGGAGAGGTCGCGTTCGTGCTGGCCGTGGCCGCGGCGCACAAGTGGTCGCACCAGGCGCCGCACCGCCTCTTCTGGATGGACCCGGCCGTTCACGCCCTGCACCACACCGACGGCGTGCGGTGGAACTACGGGGTTCTCACGACGTTCTGGGATCGGGTGTTCGGGACGTACCGCGCGGCCCCTTCGCGCTCACCGGGTACCGCGGCACATCGGACGGCCGCCACGGGGAGGGAACAGGAGTGAACTGGAATCGCCGGCACTCGACAACTCGTCCGGGTGTCGGATGCGGGTATTCGAGACCGCCCGTTCGGTAACCGCGGTCGGGCTTGTCGCCGCTCACGCCGTCCGATTCTCGCAAGCCCCAGAGATCACGCGGTGTCCGGCGCTGCCGGCCGTGGTCCTTGGCGTGCCGAACCCGGACGGACGCCAGAGGTTTTCGCGGCGAATGCGTTGACCGCAGTCCCTCAGTGTGGTCTATTGGCTCTCAACGACCCGCCTGCGCCCGCCCACCCGCCCGAACCACGACACGCTCAGCGCGTTCCTCCCACCGAGCGCCCATGCTCACCGTCCACGAATCCGATCCGATCGTCGGCCCGGAGTCGTTGAACGCGAACATCGGGTCGCTGTACTCCCGCGTCGTCGGCCCGACGCACCCGGCCACCGCGATGCCGACCAGCGCGGTCCTGTTCCCGCAGGCCGTGAGCGCCGACGCGGTGAAGGGCCACGGTCGCGGTGACCTCGCCGCAACGGGTGCCGTAGGTGGCTGCACACGGTATTCGACGTGGGCCAACTCCGGCTCAAGCCGGCACTGGGTGCGATCTCCAAACTCGGTGAAGTGAATCCCATCCCCGGCGTCTTCTGATCGCGAGGAACCGTTCGTGCGCGTGCGCTGCCTTCTCCCGCTCCTGCTCGTCCTCTTCGGCGCGGCCCCGCTGCGCGCCGCCGACGCGGTGCCGGCCGACCCGCTGTTCAGCCGACACGTCGTCCCGGTGTTCAGCCGCCTCGGGTGCAACGCCGGCTCCTGCCACGGCGCGGTAAAGGGGCAGAACGGGTTCCGCCTCTCGCTGTTCGGCGCGGACCCGGCCGCGGACCACGCGCGACTCATCCGCGAGGCGAGCGGGCGCCGGCTGAACCGCTTCGCGACCGACGACAGCCTGTTGTTGCTCAAGGGCACCGGCGCGACTCCCCACGAGGGCGGTAACCGGATGGCCGTGGGCGGCCCGGAGTACCGGATCGTTCGGAACTGGATCGCGGCCGGGGCGAAGCTCGACGACATCGACGCCTCGCGGGTCGCGCGGCTCGCGGTCGAACCGGCGATCCAAACCGCCAAGCTCGGCGAACGGTATCGTCTCAAGGTGACCGCCGCGTTCGCGGACGGCAGCACCGAGGACGTGACCGCCCTCTCCACGTTCGAGGCGGTAAACAAGGAACTCGCGCGAACCGACGGAACCGGGCAGGTCGAGGCGCTCGGCGTCGGCGACACCGCGATCATCGCCCGATTCCGGGGCGAACCGGTCGTCGCGATGGCGGTCGTGCCGCGAGCGGGCGCGGAGCCGTTCCCCGACGCGAAGCCGGTCAACGTCATCGACACGCACGTCCTCGCCAAGCTCCGCCGGTTGAACATCCACCCGGCCGGACCGTGCGACGACGCGACCTTCCTCCGCCGCGCGAGCCTCGACGTGGCGGGAGAACTGCCGACGCCGGACGCGGTGCGCGCGTTCCTGGCCGACGCGACCCCCGACAAGCGGTCGAAGAAGATCGAGGAGTTGCTCGCGCGGCCGGGGTACGCGGCCCTGTGGGCGACGAAGTTTTGCGACATCCTGCGCCCGGCCGGGTTCGACGGCCGCAACGGCTTCACGGAGGCGGCCGAGACGCGCCGGTTCTACGAGTGGCTCCGCGCCCGCATGAAGGAGAACACGCCCTACGACCAACTCGCCGAACGCGTGCTGCTCGCGACGAGTCTCGACGGGCGCACCGGACCGGAGTGGGTGAAGGAGGTGCGGTCCCTTCTCGAAGAGAACACGGCCCTGCGCCCGGACCTGAAAGTGTACGCCGACCGCCGCACGCTCGACCTGTACTGGCAGCGGAACAACGCGACCGGCGTAAAGGGCACGATGCAAGTCGCCCACGCGTTCCTCGGTTTGCGGCTGGAGTGCGCCCAGTGCCACCGGCACCCGCACGACGTGTGGCAGCAGGACGACCTCCTCAGCTTCGCCAACTTCTTCATGCGCGTGAGCAACCCCGCCGCGGGCGGTTCGTCGGCACTGATCGCGAAAGAAGCCGACGCGCTCGTGAAGGAAGCGAAGAACCTCCGCGAACAGGCGAAGAAGGTCGGCGAGAAGGCCAAGGACAAGACGCTCACCAAGGACGACGTGGCGAAACTGAACGCCGAGGTGAAGGCGCTCACCGACAGGGCCACGGCGCTGGAAGCCGCGGGCAAGCGGATCAAGGGCACCGAGGTTCACGGCCTCGGCAAGCCGACCGTCGCCAGCATGACGAGCACGCTCGGAACGCAGAAGTCGGACACGTTCCGCCTGCTCGGGGCGAAACAGTCGGTGACCGTGGGAGCGGAGCAAGACCCGCGGGAAGTCGTCGTCGCGTGGCTCCGCCAGCCTGACAACCCGTTCTTCGCGAAGGCGATGGTGAACCGCGTCTGGGCGCACTACTTCGGCCGCGGGATCATCGACCCACCGGATCACCTGTCGCCGCTCAACCCGCCGTCGCACCCGGAGCTGCTCGACGCGCTCGCGAAGGGCTTCATCGAGAGTCAGTACGATCTGAAGTGGCTGCACCGCACCATTCTCGCGAGCCGAACCTACCAACAGAGCGTGGCGACGAACGCCACCAACCGCACCGACGCGACGAACTACGCCTCCGCGTACCTGCGGCGGCTCCCCGCGGAGGTGCTGGTCGATGCGGTGAACCACGCGACCGGCGGCGCCGAGACGTACCCGCCCGAACTGTACCTGCCCGCGGGGGCGAAGGCCGTCGAGGTCGCCGGCGGGACCGGGGGCGACCGGGCGCGGGCGAGTTTGCAGTACGCGTTCTCCATCTTCGGCCGCCCGATGCGGAACCCGGACGTGCAGTGCGACTGCGAGCGCGACGGCAAGCCGACCATCGTGCAGACGCTGTACCTCGCCAACCACCCCGCCGTTCACCAGAAGATCAGCGACCCCAAGGGCCGCGTGGCGCAGGTGCTCAAGGCCGTCGCGGGCGACGAGAAACGCATCGAGGAACTGTTCCTTTGGGCGCTGAGCCGGCTCCCCACGGCCGACGAGCGCCGGGTGTGCCTCAAGTACGTCAAGGACGCCCCGGCGCCACAGCGCGGTTACGAAGACGTGCTGTGGGGGCTGCTGAACACGCGCGAATTCTTGCTCAACCACTGACCGTGACGCGGAGGCACTCCGATATTCCCTTCACACCGCCCGACCCGCCGCGACTTCTTCCGCGCCGGCGGCGCGTCGCTGTTCGGCATGACCACGGCCGACATCTTCCGCGCCCGCGCGACCGCGGCCGGGAAGTCGGGGCCGAAGGCCAAGCAGATGATCCTGATCTGGATGGCCGGCGGGCCGCCGCACCAGGACATGTTCGACATGAAGCCGGACACGCCGCCGCCCTACGGCAGCGAGTTGAAACGGGGCAAGTCGAACGTGCCCGGCATGGAGTTCTGCGAACTCATGCCCCGGCTGGCGCGGAACGCCGACAAGTTCTCCATCCTGCGGTCGGTCGGGATCGGCAGCGAGAAGTGGGAACACTCCGGCGGGCTGTACTGGCTGTGCGGCAACCCGCGCACGAAAGACACGCCGAAGTACCCGATGTACGGCAGCGTCGTCGCGCACGAGCGGCCCGCCCCGAAGGGGCTGCCGACGTTCGTCGCGTTCGGCCACTACTACGACACCGGCGACGCGGCCGGCGACCTGCGGAACAACTACCTCGGCCCGGCCTACGACCCGCTCGCGTTCAAGCCGGGCGACGCGAAGAACGAGGTCGGCGCGATGCTGCTCCCGCCGCCGCACCTCGACCTGTCCGCGATGGAGAAGCGCGAGGCCCTGCTGAAGTCGCTCGACCAGCAACTCCGCAAGCTCGACGCGGCCGAGCCGGTGATCGCCGGGCTGGATCAGTATCAGCAGAGCGCGTTCGACCTGCTCCGCTCGCCCAAGCTCCGCGACGCGGTCGATCCGAAGAAGCTGAACCTGCGCGACGTGGAGCGGTACGGCAAGACCGAACACGGCACGATGGCGCTGTACGCGCGCAAGATGATCGAAATCGGGGTGCCGTTCGTGTTCGTCCCGTGGCCCGGCTGGGACATGCACGGGAACATCACCGAGGGGTGCAAGAACGTGCTGCCCAAGGTGGACGCGCTCATCGCGAGCCTGCTCGAAGACCTGGACGCCCGCGGGCTTCTGGAGACGACCATCGTCACCGTGCTCGGCGAGATGGGGCGGAACAAGATTCACAAGGATTCGGCGTACTCCGGCCCGCCGGGACGCGACCACTGGGGGACGACGCAGTTCGTGATCGTCGCCGGCGGCGGGTTCAAGCAGGGCATGGTGCTGGGGAAGACCGACAAGACCTCGCTCCGCGTGACCGACAACTACTACTCGCCGGTGAGCTACGGGCGGACGCTGTACCACCTGCTCGGCATCGACCCGGACAAGGAGCTGTACACGACCACCAACCAGCCGCTGAAGATCAGCATCGACAACGCCCCGCTCATCAAGGAAATCATCGCGTAATCGCGGCGGGGAATCCGTGCTCACCGTATCTTCGAGTCGCCGCGATTTCCTCCGGGTCGGTGCCCTCGGCGTCGGCGGGCTGACGCTGCCGGACATCCTGCGCCTTCAGGCCGCCACGCCGCCCGCCGGGCGCAGCCGCGAGAAGGCCGTCATCTTCGTCTACCTGTTCGGCGGCCCGAGCCACATCGACACCTACGACATGAAGCCGGACGCGCCGGTCGAGTTCCGCGGCGAGTTCAAACCGACCAAGACGAACGTGCCCGGCTTCGACATCTGCGAACTCATGCCGATGCAGGGTAAGCGTCCGGTGAGCGGTTTTTCACGGCACCAGCCTCGCAACCTGCCCGGTTCGAACCGGGCGGTGTTCTGACTCTCTCCGCCAGCGAGGGCAGCGGTCCCAGAATTGGAGAGAGCTATCGCCGGCCGCGACAGGTATGCTCAAACCTATGAGCGCGGTTACTCAAGTCTTGGCTGCTGTCGAGCGGGGCGACGCCCACGCCGCCGAACAACTCCTCCCACTCGTCTACGACGAACTGCGGCAACTCGCGGCGCAGCGACTCGCCGGTGAGAAGCCCGGCCAGACGCTCCAGCCGACCGCCCTCGTCCACGAGGCGTATGTCCGGCTCGTCGGTGGGGAGCAACCGCAAGACTGGAACGGCCGGGGGCACTTCTTCGCGGCCGCTGCCGAGGCGATGCGTCGCATCCTGGTCGAAGCCGCCCGCCGGAAGCAGCGCGAGCGACACGGAGGCGGTCGCCAGCAACTGACCCTGGACGGTCTCGATGTGGCCATGGAATCCCCGGACGAACACTTGCTGGCCCTGAGCGAGGCTCTCGACCTCCTGGCCGCCGCGAACCCGCGGGCCGCCGAACTGATCAAGCTGCGCTACTTCGCCGGGCTCACAGGTCGGGAGGCGGCCGAGGCCTTGAACATTTCACCGCGGAAGGCTGACCAGGTGTGGGCGTACGCCCGCGCATGGCTGCTCGACTGCATTAATGGCGAAGCCCGCTGACCACCGACGGCAAATCTTTTTTCCGATTCCGTGCGCAATCTCCGGGTTGGCGTCGCACTGGGGGTGAGGGCCTTTCGGCCCTTCAGGTGAAATCTCATGCACGAAGAAACTCTGTTTATCGAAGCAATGGAGATCCGGGACGCTGCCGAGCAGGCCGCGTACCTGGACCGGGTCTGCGCGGGGGACGCGGCACTCCGCGTGCGCCTGGAGCGTTTGCTCGACGAACATCGTCGGGCCGGTAGCTTCCTCGGCCACCCCGCCGTGGCTCCGGGTGCCACGCGGACGTTCGACCCCTCACCCGAAGTCGAGACGACCGCCCTCCCGGGTGAACACGTCGGCACCCAGATCGGGCCGTACAAGCTGCGGCAACAGATCGGCGAGGGCGGCATGGGCACCGTCTTCATGGCCGAGCAGACCCACCCGGTCAAGCGCAAGGTCGCGCTCAAGGTCATCAAGCCGGGCATGGACAGCCGCCAGGTCGTCGCCCGCTTCGAGGCCGAGCGGCAGGCCCTGGCGATGATGGACCACGTCAACATCGCCCGCGTCTTCGACGGCGGTGCCACGGAATCGGGCCGGCCGTACTTCGTCATGGAGCTGATCCACGGCGTGCCGATCACCAAGTACTGCGACGACAACCACCTGACGCCGCGCGAGCGGCTGGAGCTGTTCGTGCCGGTCTGCCAGGCGATCCAGCACGCCCACCAGAAGGGGATCATCCACCGCGATATCAAGCCGTCCAACGTCATGGTCACGCTCTACGACGGCAAGCCGGTGCCGAAGGTGATCGACTTCGGGGTGGCCAAGGCGACCGAGCAGAAGCTGACCGAGCGGACGCTGTTCACCCAGTACGGCACGATGGTCGGCACGCTGGAGTACATGAGCCCGGAGCAGGCGGAGATGAGCGCCCTGGGCGTCGATACCCGCAGCGACATCTACTCGCTGGGCGTGCTCCTGTACGAGCTGCTGACGGGCAGCACGCCGCTGGACCACAAGCGGATGAAGGATGCGGCGTACGGCGAGATCCTCCGCCGCATCAAGGAGGAGGAGCCGCCCAGGCCGAGCACGCGGCTGAGTGACTCGGGCGAGGCGCTGGCGTCGATCTCGGCCCGGCGCAAGACGGAGCCGGCGAAGCTGACGAAGCTTGTCCGCGGCGAGCTGGACTGGCTCGTGATGAAGACGCTGGAGAAGGACCGTAACCGGCGCTACGAGACAGCCAGCAGCCTAGCGCTGGATGTCCAGCGCTATTTGGCGGATGAGGCGGTGCAGGCGTGCCCGCCGTCGGCGGGGTATCGGCTGCGGAAGTTCGCGCGGCGGAACAAGGGTGCCCTCGCGGTCAGTGGGCTGGTGCTGTTCTTCCTCGTGCTCTTGGGCAGCGGAATCGGCTGGGCGGTGCGCGATCGGACTGCACGGGAGGAGCAGTTGGCCCAGGAGCGGACAGCTCGGCAGATGACCGTATCGGGGCAGCTTGAGCTGATCCTTGACGAGGTAGCGCGGCTCCAGCAGGCGGAGAAGTGGTCCGAAGCGCGAACGTCGGCCCGGCGGGCAGAGCCGGCGCTCGCCGAGGGCGAGGCGCCGCCAGACATCCTGGAGAGGGTGCGGCAAGCACTGGCCGACTTGGAACTTGTCCGACGAATTGAGGAAATCCGCGCCCAGAGTGGAACCGTTTGGGTGACTGCTGGCTTACACCGCTTAGCCGCGCAGGCGGACCAGGAATACGCGGCTGCGTTCCGACAAGCTGGGATCGACGTCGACGCGCTGCCGGTGAGTGAGGCCGTTCGTCGAATCACCGCGCGCCGGGCAATCGCGGCAGCACTGTTGCCGGCGCTCGATGATTGGCTCGCCGCTCGAATCATGGGCAAGAATGTCGAAGTTCGAAGCATCGAAAAGGATGAAGCCTCGATTCGCCGGCTGATCGATGTGCTCCACGCCGCAGATCCCGATCCGTGGCGGCAGCGGGTGCGCGAGGCCCTGGTTCGCAGGGATCTGTCGGCTATGGCCAATCTCGTGACATCTGCTGACTTGGACCGGCAGCCAGCGGCCACCCTGACGTTGTTATACTCGGCGCTTTGGGCGAGCGGGATGCACCGCGAGCAGGAACTGATTCTGCGGACGGCTCAGTGGAAATACCCGGCCGACTACTGGATCAACCACCGCTTGGGTGTGGACCTGATCTACCGGCAGACGCCAGATGATGTCCGGGACGGGATCGGCTTCATGCGGGCAGCTGTTGCTCTGAGACCGGAGAGCGCCCATTCCGTCATGAACCTGGGCACCGGTTATTTCAATCTGGGGCAACACGATCAGGCCATCGCCGAGTACCAGAAGGCCATTCGCCTCCAGAAGGACTTCGCCATGGCCCACAACAACCTCGGCAACGCCTTGCGTGCAAAGGGTCGGCTGGACGAGGCCATCGCCGAGTACCAGGAGGCCATTCGCCTCCAGAAGGACTTCGCGATGGCCCACAACAACCTCGGCCTCGCCTTGCGTGCAGAGGACCGGCTGGACGAGGCCATCGCCGAGTTCCAGGAGGCCATTCGCCTCCAGAAGGACTACGCCAAGGCCCACAACAACCTCGGCAACGCCTTGCGTGCAAAGGGCCGGCTGGACGAGGCCATCGCCGAGTTCCAGGAGGCCATTCGACTCAATAAGGATGACGCCGTGTCCCACTACAACCTGGGGCGCGCGCTCCGTACCAAAGGGCAGTTCGCCCAGTCTCTGGCATCCCTCCGCCGCGGTCACGAACTCGGCTCCAAAAGCCCGCGCTGGACCTATCCCTCCGAGGCGTGGGTCCGCGAAGGTGAACGCCTGCTGGCACTCGACGAGAAATTGCCCGACCTCCTCAGCGGCAAAGTGCAATCGGCAGATACGGCGGAACGTCTCGCCCTTGCCCAGTTTTGCCACATGAAGAAGTGGTATGCGGCGGCGGCGCGCTTCTGGGCCGAGGCCTTCGCCGCGGAACCGAAGTTGATCGGGGATCAGCCTTCTAATTATCGATACGATGCTGCCTGCGCCGCAGCCCTGGCTGGCTGCGGCCAGGGGGAGGATGCCAAATCCCTGGAGGAGAAAGAGCGGGGCCGCTTACGACGTCAGGCCCTTGACTGGTTGCGGGCCGACTTGGCAGCCTGGCGCCGGCTTCTGGAGAAAGAGTCGGTCGAGGCCCGTCCGGGCCTGTTGGCGCAAATGCAGCACTGGCAAATGGACGCCGATTTTGCCGGGGTGCGCGGGCCAGACGCTTTAGGGCGACTGCCGGCAGCCGAGCGTCCCGACTGGGAGAAACTGTGGCAAGAAGTGGAGGAGCTGCGGCAGCGTGCCGCGGTGCCTGCTAACAGCGACAAGAAAGCAACAGCGAAGTAGGTCGGTCTTGCAAACCGTGCTACGGGAAGCAATCAG
>JAYUBA010000654.1:0-5925 GCA_043741075.1 Frigoriglobus sp. | reverse complement strand
AGACAACGCGAAGCTCACTTGACGTGTGAAGGTTTACCCCTCACCCGTCGGCGAAGCGCCGCCACCCTCTCCCGCAAGGGGAGAGGGCAAAAACCTTTGAATGCCCCCACAACTGTTCGATGGAATTGCAAACGATTTCGGGAGCCGGACGATGGCGTCGAACAGCCTGTTAGACCGGTTGACCACCACCCAGCGCATCGCGCTCGCGGCCGTGGTGCTCGTCGTCGCCGGCGTCGTCGCGCTGATCCGCTGGCGCCAGGAAGCGCCGCCGCCTCAGCCCGGCGAACCCGGCCGGACGCTCGCCAACCGCAACGTCCGCTTCGGGATGCCGGCGGAAGCCAAGGCCGACCCGACCAGCCGAGACGCGTACCTGATGGACCGGCCGCAGTACGTCCTCTCGTACAACGACACCACGAAGAACCCGAACTGGGTGTGCTGGAACCTCACCGCCGGCGACATCGGCGACACGAAGCGCGACGAATCCTTCGAGCCGGACCCGGAACTGCCGGCCGGGTTCGCCCGCGTCAAGCCGTCGGACTACACCGCCTCCGGCTTCGACCGCGGCCACATGTGCGCGTCGAAGGACCGCTCCGACTCCGCGGCCAACAACAGCGTCCTGTTCTACATGACGAACATCGTGCCGCAGGCGCCGAACAACAACCAGAAGGGCTGGCGGCTGCTGGAGGAGAAGTGCCGCGACCTCGCCAAGCACGGGAACGAGTTGTACATCGCGTGCGGGCCGCACGGCCGGGGCGGCACCGGCAAGGACAACACGAAGCACGATTTCATCGGCCGGGCGACGAAGGTGGAGGTGCCGGCGACCGTGTGGAAGGTGATCCTGGTGCTGCCGAACAAGGACGCGGTGCCGGACGCGCAGTCGCGGGCCATCGCGGTGTGGATGCCGAACGACCAGACCGTCGGCACCGACTGGAAGCGGTACGTGGTCCCGGTCGCGGACGTGGAGAAGAACACCGGGTTCAAGTTCTTCCCGCTCGTGCCCGACGACGTGGCGAACCCGATCAAGGGCCGCGCGGATGCCGGCCCGTGAGGCGCGGACACCGGCTTCACCAGCCCTCGTCGGTCGGCGGCGGGGAGTACGCGCCCGGCTTCAGCCGCTCGGCGTACCGGTTCAACTGCCGCCAGTACCCGACCCAGTAGAAGAACGCGATCGGGTAGCAGATGAACGCCGGGTAGAACAGCACCCCGGACGCGAGCAGCGCGAGTACCGTGAGGCCGGAAGAGCGCCCGTACCGCTCGGACGGGCCGTCCATGCCGCGCTCGCGGAACTCGCTCCGCAGCGACTCCGCCACCCGCTCCACGGTCACCGTCGCCCACACCAAATTGAAGACCGGGATCAGGTTCAGCCACACCTGCCCCGGTTCCATCCGCCGGTGCTCCGGGCTGACGCGGCGCAGCACGCGCCCCACCGCGGCCAGGAACGACGACGCGAGTACCAGCGCCAGCACCAGCCCGACGGCGACCAGCCCGGCGGTGAAGAACAACTCGAACAAATGCTTCTGCCGGTACATGCGACCTCGTGGGCTAGTCGGTCCGTGCGTCGGTCACCGCCCGCCGCGGTCCCACGGGCGACCCCCGCGCCGATCGTCGTCCTCGTCGTCGCGGTCGTCCTCGTCTCGTCGCCGACGTCGCGGGCGGTCGTCCTCCTCATCGTCGTAATCGCCGGGGTCGGCCATCAACGCCTTCGTGTAGCCGGCGATCTTAACCCAGTACATGATGAAACAAACGATTGCGACGGGGCCGCAAAAGAACGACGTGACGATGTAGATGATGCCCAGCGTCTTACCGAAGTCCCCGTCGCCGCGGAGACCGCGGTCGTAGTACTCGTCCTTGAGCGAGTCGGCGATGCGGAGAATCATGATGATCGTCCACACGAAGCCGAAGATCGGAATCAGGCAGAGCCACACCTGCCCCGGCTCCATCTGGCGGTTCCGCCGCGATACCTGTTTGAGGCATCGCGACATGGAGAGCAGGAACATGATCTGAATGAACAGCGCGACCGCGATGACAATCGCGTAAAAGACGAGGATGCCGGCCAACATACCCGCGTCCGCAGCTCCACCGCCCTTTTGCTGTTGAGCGAACAGTTCCATCACCACTCCTTACGAGTTGTAAACGCCACTCCGCGCACAAACCCTGACGCCGTTCAGCTTCACTTCGCGGCCAGCAGTTGCCGCAGCACGTAGGGCAGGATGCCGCCGTGCTTGTAGTACTGCACCTCCTGCGGCGTGTCGATGCGGCACACCGCCTTGAACCCGACGGAGTTACCGTCGGGTTGCGTTGCGGTGACGGTCAGGTCGCGGGCCGCGGCGTCGAAGTTCTTGTCCAGCCCCGCGACCAGCCCGCCGATGTCGAACACCTCCTCGCCCGTCAGCCCGTGGCTCGCGGCCGATTCGCCCGTCTTGAACTGGAGCGGCAGCACGCCCATCCCCACCAGGTTGCTGCGGTGGATGCGCTCGTAGCTCTCGGCGATCACCGCCTTCACGCCGAGCAGCAAGGTGCCCTTCGCGGCCCAGTCGCGGCTCGACCCGGAGCCGTACTCCTTGCCGCCGATGATGACGAGCGGCACGCCGTCCTTCTGGTACGCCATCGCGGCGTCGAAGATGCTCACCACGTCGGTGCCGGGCAGGTGCCGCGTCCACCCGCCCTCGACGCGGGAGCCGTCCTCGCGCGGCGGCACGAGCAGGTTCCGCAGCCGCACGTTGGCGAACGTGCCGCGCATCATCACGTCGTGGTGCCCGCGCCGCGATCCGTACGAGTTGAAGTCCTTCTGCTCGACGCCGTGTTCCAGCAGGTAGCGCCCCGCGGGCGCGTCCCTCTTGATGTTGCCGGCGGGCGAGATGTGGTCGGTGGTGATGCTGTCGCCGAGGAGCGCCAGCACCCGCGCCCCGGTGATCTCGTGGACGGCCGACGGCGTCACGCCCATCGTGCGGAAGTACGGCGGGTTGGCGATGTAGGTGGAACTCGCGTCCCACGTGTACAGGTCGCCGGTCGGCACCTGGAGCGCCTTCCACCGGGCGTCGCCGTCGTACACCGCGCCGTAGATGCGCTCGAACGCCTCGCGCTTGATCGACCGGGCGATGACCTCCGACACCTCGGCGTGGGTCGGCCACAGCTCGCGGAGGAACACCGGGCGCCCGTCCGGGTCGGTGCCGACCGGCTCGGCGTCCCAGTCGATGTCCACGCGCCCCGCGAGCGCGTAGGCGACCACCAGCGGCGGCGACGCGAGGTAGTTGGCCCGCACCTCCGGGTGAACGCGGCCCTCGAAGTTGCGGTTCCCCGACAGCACCGCGGACACCACCAGCCCGCCGTCGGCGATCTCCTTGGACACCGCCTCCGGCAGCGGCCCGCTGTTGCCGATGCACGTGGTACACCCGTACCCGACGACGTTGAACCGGAGCTTGTTCAGGTCTTCGATCAGCCCGCCCTCGGTGAGGTAGTCGGTGACCACCTGCGAGCCGGGCGCGAGGCTCGTCTTCACCCACGGCTTCGTACTCAATCCGCGGGCGACCGCCTTCTGCGCCAGCACGCCGGCCGCGACCATCACCGACGGGTTCGACGTGTTCGTGCAACTCGTGATGGCCGCGATGACGACGGAGCCGTCGGCGAGCGAACCGGGCGGCACGTCCGGCGACGGCTTCGCGCCGAACGCGCCGACCGGGCCGCCGCCGAACGCCGTCGAAGGTGCGACCGGTGCCGCGACCGGCAGCGCCACCATCGTCGGCCTCTTCACCCCGGCCTTCAGCTTCGGCAGCGCCTCCGCGAACGACTCCTTCATCTTCTTGAGCGGGACGCGGTCCTGCGGCCGGGTCGGCCCGGCGAGGCACGATTCCACCGTCGCGAGGTCGAGTTCGAGCGTGTCCGTGTAAGACGCCTCCGGCGTGTTCGCGTCGTGAAACAGCCCTTGTTCCTTGTAATAGGCTTCGACGAGTGCCACGAGTTCCTGCGGGCGCCCGGTGAGCGTGAGGTAGCGGAGCGTTTCCGCATCGACGGGGAAGATGCCGCACGTCGCGCCGTACTCCGGGGCCATGTTGGCGATGGTCGCGCGGTCGGCGAGCGGCAGGTCGGCGAGGCCGGGGCCGAAGAACTCGACGAACTTCCCGACCACGCCCTTCTTGCGGAGCATCTGCGTGACGGTCAGCACGAGGTCGGTCGCGGTGGCGCCGGCCGCGAGCCTGCCGGACAGCTTGAACCCGATCACCTGCGGGATGAGCATCGACACCGGCTGACCGAGCATCGCGGCTTCGGCCTCGATCCCGCCGACGCCCCAGCCGAGGACGCCGAGGCCGTTGATCATGGTGGTGTGGCTGTCGGTGCCGACGAGCGTGTCCGGGTACGCGGTGCCGTTCACGTCCACGAACACGCTGCGCGCGAGGTACTCGAGGTTCACCTGGTGGCAGATGCCGGTGCCCGGCGGCACCACCTGGAAGTTGTTGAACGCCTTCTGCCCCCAGCGCAGGAAGATGTACCGCTCGTCGTTCCGCTTGTACTCCAGATCGACGTTATCGACGAACGCCTTCGCGGTGCCGTACTCGTCCACCTGAACCGAGTGGTCGATGACCAGTTCGACCGGCACGAGCGGGTTGATCTTGGACGGGTCGCCGCCGAGCGACTTCATGGCGTCGCGCATGGCGGCCAGATCGACCACGCACGGCACGCCGGTGAAGTCCTGCATGAGCACGCGGGCCGGGGTGAACGCGATCTCCACGTTCGGCTCGTCCTTCGGCTGCCACCGCGCCAGCGCCTCGATGTCGGCCTTCCGCACCGCGAGGCTGACGCCCTCGTTGCGGAGCAGGTTTTCGAGCAGGATTTTGAGCGCGTACGGCAGCCTCTTGGCCTGCGGGTACTCCTCCTCGACGGCCGCGAGCTTGTGGATCGTGTACGCCTTGCCGCCGACGGAGAGGGTGGAGCGGCTCTCGAAACTGTTGCCGGTCGGCATGGTGACACCCGCGGGGCGTGAGTGGGGCGCGCTGATGCGGGTATTGTTGGAGTTGCTCGTGTCTCTTCAAGCCTCCGACCTGAGCGGGGGGCGTAAGCCCCCTGTGCGCGAGACCCACAGGGGGCTTACGCCCCCCGCTCAGGCGAGCAACAGCTTCAGATATTCCCGCATCCACGCGGCGTTGTCGTGCCAGGTGCGGCACGTGACGAGGTTCCCGCTGACGACCACTTCGCGGTTCACGTAAATGCCGCCGGAGAACGTGCAGTCCAGTTCGCACTTCGCGACGGTCGTGACCTCGCGCCCGCGGATCACGTCGGCCGCGGCGAGGATCTCGATACCGTGGCACACGCTCGCGACCGGATTGTTCGCGGCGAACAGCGCCTTGGTGATGCGGATCAGGTCGGGGTCGTAGCGCAGGTACTCCGGGGCGCGCCCGCCGGTGATGACCATGCCGGCCAGCGTGTCGGCGTCCACGTCGCGGAACGCGACATCCGCCGCGAGGGTGTAACCGGGGCGCTCCTGGGTGATGTCCCAGCCGTCGGGCCGCTCGTGGAGGACGAGGTGGTAGCCGCGCTTCTCCGGCCCCGCGACGAGAACTTGAAATCCCGCTTCGCGCAACCTAAAGAGTGGGTAGAATGTGTCAAGCACTTCCGCCGCGTCGCCGATGGGCAGTAGGATGGTTTTCACGGAACACCTGTGAACTGGATGGACGCGAGGGAAGTCATCTCGGTTAGATGGGTCGCGCCTCGCAGGTCAAGTTTACAGTTTTTCGTGTCCCCGCGGCGGACGAATGGGGTTTCAGAGGAGGGCGGCGCGAACAATGCATACCTCTCCGCGAGAACCACGAACGGCGATGGTAAAGCACCGGGGGAAGAAGCGGCAACACTGGACTGCGCAATTTCTGAGATTTCCTTCCTGACCAGGTGAGCTGTTCCGACAAAAAGTTACATGAAGGTCGGGTTCGCGTT
>JAYUBA010000653.1:0-17870 GCA_043741075.1 Frigoriglobus sp. | reverse complement strand
GACCGTGGCCTCGGCCAAACTTGACAACGCGATCAACACGATCTTCGGCTCGATCGACTGGCGGTAACCTCAGCCGAGCGGGGGGCGTAAGCCCCCTGTGCCGTTCCCCTCACCTGGAATGTTGCGCCGGCTCTTGATCGTCGGCACCACGAACACGATGGTGCCGATGCCCACCAGCGCCAGCCCGCCGACCACCCACTTCAGCCACACCGGCAGCGGTCCGAAGGTGAGGCTCAGGCTCACCACCGTCACCACCATGCACACCGCGAACACCTTCACCGGGCGGCGGATGCCGCGGTGCTCGTCCCAGTCGCGGAGCAACCGGCCGAACAGCGGCGTCCGCTTCAGCCACCGCTCCAGCCGCGGCGACGACCGCGAGAAGCAGTAGCCCGCGAGCAGCACCCACGGAGTTGTGGGAAGGCCGGGTAAGATCGCGCCGAGGTACGCCAGCCCTACGCACGTCAGCCCGGCGACGACGAACAGGAATCGCCGCAGCCCGGTCGCGAGCGGCGGCTTCGGCCGCGCGGGCGGCGGGTCGCGTTCGTCCGACGTGCCGCTAATGGCGGAACCCTTCTACACGGTGGTGCGTCGGAATGGCGCGGAGTACGATGATACACGACGCGACCACTTCCCCCAACACCCGCTCACCCCATGCGCCGTCTCGCACCGCTCGCACTGCTGCTCGGGCTGGCCGTCTTCGCCGGGTGCGGGAAGAAGCCCGCGCCGCCCGCCCCGGACGCCGGCGGCGGCGTGGTCGTCGAGCCGGACGCCCCGCCCGATCCCGCGGCGGCCCGGAACAAGCTCCTCGCCACCCTCAAGAGCAACGGCCAGGAGGTTCGCCGCAACGCCATCGAAGACCTCTCGTGGCTCGCCGAGGACGACCCGGCCGTGCTTCCCGCGCTCGTGGAGATGCTGAAGGACAAGGGCACCGCGGGCACCGGCCGCACGCTGACCAACCAGATCAACAGCACCCGCGAGGCCGCCGCGCTCGCGCTGCTGAAATGCACCAAGGGCGAAGCGGTGCTGAAGGACAAGGGGTTCGCGGCGCTGCGCGAGGGACTGACCGACCCGGCCGCGGTCGTCCGCGAGCACACCGCGTACACGATCGGCCAACTCGGCCCCATCGCCAAGCCGCTCGCGCCCGACGTGCAGAAGCTCTGCACCGACCCGGACGCGAACGTCCGCGGGGTCGCGTTCGACGCGCTCCGCGTCACCGGCGTGGCCGACCCCGCCGCGCTCGCCAAGCTCTTGAAGCACACCGACGAAGAAGTCGTGCGACTCGCGGCCGAACTCATCCGGCTGCTGCCCGACGTGCCGGCGGAGGCGGTCGCCCCGCTCGCCGACGCGCTCGCGAGCGACAACTCGAACGTGAGCGCCGCCGCGGCCGAAGGGCTGGCTACAGCCGGTCCGAAGGCCGCGCCCGCCGCGCAAGCGCTCGCCGACACCGTGAAGAAGAGCTACCCCGCGGTACACGACCCGAAGACCGCGCGGTTCGACGGCCCGGAGGCCGCGTACTGGAAGGCGCTTTCCCGCATCGGCGAGGCGGCGGTCGCGCCCACCGCGAAGCTCCTCGACCACCCGAACGCGCTCGTGCGGATGCTCGCCGCACGCACGCTCGGCGACATCGGCGCGCCGGCGAAGTCCGCGAAGGACGCACTGAAGAAAGCGCTCACCGACCCGATCGTGAACGTCGCGGTGGAGGCCGCGGTCACGCTCTGCAAACTCGGCGAGGCCCAGGACGACGCGGTCGCCCTCATGAAGCGGGCGATCGACGCCCCGAACGACACAGTGGCCGGGTTCGCCATCGACGGCATTCCGCGCATGGGCGACGCGGGCAAGCCGCTCGTGCCGCTCGCGCTCGCGAAGATGGGCGACGCGAACGCGAACACCCGCGCCGCGGCGGTGGGGCTGGTCGCGCTGCTTCCGCCGGCCGAAGCGACGAAGGTCGCGGCGGAGGTCGGCAAGCGGACGGCGGACGAGTTCCCGGAGATCCGGCGGCTCGCCGGCCGCGTGCTGGAGCAGATCGGCCCCGCCGCCGCGCCCGCGGCCGACGCGCTCGGCCAGGCCATTCTCGTCGAGCGGGAGGAGGACATTCGCGCGCAGTTCGTGGAAGCGCTCCTCGCGATGGGGCCGGGCGCGAAGCCGGCGCTCCGGGGGCTGCTGCCGCTGGTCGCGGAGAAGGGGCTGGCGACCTCGCTTCGCGTGCGGGCGGCCGTGGCGGTGGCGGTCGCCGACCCCGCTTCGCCCGGGGTGGCCGCCGCGCTGGTCAAGGCCGCCGGCGACGACGAACTGGACGTGCGCGTTGCCGCGGCCGGCGCGCTGGGCAAGCTCGACCCGCTTCCCCCAAATGCCCTCGACACACTGGTGAAGATGGCGAAGAGCGACGCGAAGAACGGCCCGCGGGTGGCGGCGCTGCGGGCGCTGGCCGCGGCGGGACCGCGAGCGCTGGCCGCGAAGCCCGAACTGGACGCGATGGCCACCGGTCCGCAACCGGGCCTGGCGCTTTGGGCGCAGGTGGCCCGCGCCGCGGTGGACGGCAACCTCGCGTCGGCGACACCGGCGATCACCAAGGGGCTGTCGGACCGCAACGTGCAAGTCCGCGCCGCGGCGGCCGAAACGCTTCTGATGATCCCGGCGCGGGCTGAAGACCTGCCATCCCTCTTGAAGCTGCTGAAGGACGCGAACGGCAGTACGCGGGCGGCGGCGGCGACCGGCCTGGGCCGGCTCGGGGCGCGCGCGAAGGAGGCAGAACCGCAACTGGTGCGCCTCCTCGACGACAGCGAGCTAGAAGTGCGAGTGGCCGCAGCGGAGGCGATCGGCGCGATCGGGGTCGCGTCGAAGGCCGGGGTCGCGAAGCTGAAGGAACTGCGTGCCGACCCGCAGGTGAGGTTCGCCGCCCAGCGTGCGCTGGACAAGCTCGGCGCGAAGTGACCGAACGAACCACCGAGAGAGGCTGCCCGGTGACGAGCGCCGGTCGGCATAACACCGAGATCGCGCCCGGCGATTTCTGCCAGAATGTTGATTTCCCAGGCACGCGGGGGTAGCATCGGGGCAAGAACGATCCGCGTTATGCCGACCGGCATAATCAATGGTTCGGCGGCAAGGTACAACGTGACCAAGAAACGAAAACCCCCGGAGCCAATCGTAATCGCGGAAGAGGTGCAGCGAGCAGTTGCTGTCGGCTTCACCGAAGCGGACCAACCTGCCGCATTGGCCGCGCTCAAGCGATATAATGGCCTGAGTGAAACGGATCGTGTACTTCGCGCCATCCTCGCGCTTTCGGATGGCAACCTTGCCGAGCTTGAGGCCATGGTGGGTGAGGCAAACAAGGATTACAGGGACGTGCTCTATTGGGCCGAATCACCTGAGTCGTCCACGGTTGGCACTGAAAAGCAAAAGCAAATGGCAGCCCGGAAAATGGCAGTCCGATGGCGTCGGTTTGGCCTGCAAGTCCCATTTACGGAAAAGTGAAAGCCGCCTAACCAGGCGCTGCACCAGCGCCCGACCGCCCGAAGCGGCGTCAGCAAGTCGCTGGGTCGTCGCTCTCAACAGGCCTCACGTCGCCCTTACTCGCCAACGCTCGAGTCGTATTCCGCGGCGTTGCGGTTCGGTCGGGTCGCGGGTATGGTGGAGGTTATCCCACGAACCGAAAGGCGCGTTATGGACCGCGACACGTTCGACCAGACGATCCGCGCGTTTAAGCACCGCACGCCGTTCCGCCCGTTCACGGTGGCGATGCAGAACGGCACCCGCTTGGAGGTGGACCACCCCGACGCCCTCGCGCTCCGAGACGGGGTGGCGCTCTTCGCCGGGCCGGGCGGCGTCCCCTCGATCTTCGACCACGAGGGAGTTAGCCGCGTCATCGGCGACCTCGCCGGTCGGCCAGCCGAAGAGGCCTAACCAGGCGCGCACCGAACCCGGCCCGCACGTTAGGTTTTCGTGACGTGCCGCCCCCTGTGTGGGCCGGACTGCTGAACCGGGTCGTTAGGCGGCCGGGGCGGTTGCGGGTACAATCGCAGGAGGAGGCTTGCTCATGACACCGCTCGCGTCCGTGGTTCACAGCGACCCCGACATCCTGGGCGGCGCGCCGGTGTTCGTCGGCACCCGTGTGCCCGTTCGCGCGCTTATCGACTATCTCGGTGGGGGGCAACCTCTGGCCGAGTTCCTGGAGGACTTCCCGACCGTCAGCCGCGACCAAGCGGTGGCAGCCCTGCGACTGGCGGCCCAAGCCCTGGTGGCCAATGCGCGTCCTGCTTGACGAATGCGTGCCCAAGCGGCTCGGGCGGGAACTGGCCGCGCATGCCGTCCGGACGGTGCCGCAGGAGGGCTGGTCGGGCAAGAAGAACGGCGAGTTGCTGGGGCTGATGTCGGCGGCCGGCTTCGAGGTGCTGCTGACCGTGGACCAGGGCATCCGGCACCAGCAGAATCTGCGGACCGCCGGAGTGGCAGTCGTTGTGATGTTCGGGGCCAGCAACCAACTCGTAGATCTGGTGCCGCTCGTGCCCGATGTTCTGGTGGCTCTACACACGATCCAGCCCGGCGATGTGGTGGAGGTTCGCGCCTAACCAGATGCTGCGGCTGACTCGGCCCACAAAGTCAGGTCGGCAAATGAGCTGGGTCAATCCACCCCGTCGCTGACGCGCCGGGTCCGCCTGCTACTTCCGGTCGGCCGCGATCTGATCGAGGACTTGCTTCACCGCGTCGGCCGCGCTGGTGCCAGCGCCGGTGTACTGCCGCCGCGCCCCGTTCCCGCTGATCGGCACCGACGCGCGGAACACCCACTGACCGCCCTCGCGGTCCAAGGTGCGGTCTTCGGACTTCACGCCGAACTTGTCCAACTGCGCGAACTGCGGTTCCACGTCCGCCGGCGCCGCGACGCCACCGGTCAGCGGCACGCCCGGCGTGTCGATCTTCAGTTCCTCGCCGTCCTTGAACCGCCCCGCCAGCGACGCGGGCGTGCTCGGCCTGCCCGGAATGAACGCCCCCTTAAACCGCTCCGGGTCGTCGCTATAGCCGGCCTTCCCACCCGTCGGCGTCGTCAGCGGGTCCAGCTTGCCGCCCCTCGGCCCGGTCGCGCGGTCGGGCACCGGCAGGTCTTGCCGCGGAATGCGGGTCGGCCCGTGGACGAGCGGGTCCTTGCCGCGCGCCACGCCCGCGCCCTTCGCTTCCTTGTCCGTCTTGCACCCGGCGAGCGCGATCAACCCGGCCGCACACGCGCACAGAACCCACCGGCGCGCGAGGCACCGAAAGTCGGTTCGGGTGTGTCGGGCGTCGGGCGTCATCTTGACCCGCCTCCGCGGGCGGCTAAATCAGTCGTGCGTCCACAAGCCACCACTTGTACTCTCCCCCGCCGCGCGGCCGGCGTCTACGGCAGGCGGGCGGAAACCACTGCCGGAACGCAGAATGGGTGTGGCGGGTGACCGGTGGGCAAACTTTGCGGGCGGAATAACCAACACGCGGGGCGGGTGCAATGGCGGTTCACAGGATCGCGGTGATCGGCGGCGACGGGATCGGGCCGGAAGTCATCGACCAGGCCATCCGCGCGGCGGAAGCCGCGGCCCGCAAACACGATGCGGCCGAACTGAAGTGGAACCGGCTGCCGTGGAGTACCGCGTACTACAAGCAGCACGGCCGGATGCTCCCCGAAGACGGCTGGGAGCAACTCAAAGCGTATGAGGCCATCCTCTTCGGTGCGGTCGGCGACCCGTCGGTGTCGGACAAGATCACGGTTCACGAACTCTTACTGCCCATGCGGCGGAAGTACGACCAGTACGTGAACCTGCGGCCCGCGTACCTGTTTGCGGGCGTGCCGTGCCCGCTCGTCGGCAAGAAGCCGGGCGACATCGACATGCTGGTTTTCCGCGAGAACACCGAAGGCGAATACGCCCCGGTCGGCGGGAACCTCTACCCCGGCACCGAGAACCAGATCGCGATTCAGACGGGCGTGTTCACCTGGAAGGGGTGCGAGCGCATCCTCCGCGCCGCGTTCGAGGCCGCCCGCAAGCGTCCGCGCAAGAAGCTTACCAGCATCACCAAGTCGAACGCGCAGGTGTACGGCCTCGGCCTGTGGGACGACGTGTTCGCCGCTGTCCGCAGGGACTACCCGGACGTGGAGAGCGGTTCGCTGCTGGTGGACGCCGCCGCGATGGACTTCGTGCGGAAGCCGGAGTCATTCGACGTGGTGGTGGCGAGCAACCTGTTCGGCGACATCCTGACCGACCTGAGCGCGGCGGTGACCGGCAGCATCGGGTTGGCGAGCAGTGCGAACATCAACCCGACGAAGCAGTTCCCGAGCATGTTCGAGCCGGTCCACGGCAGCGCCCCGGACATCGCGGGTAAGGGCATCGCCAACCCGCTCGCGGCGGTCCTCTCCGCGGCGCTGATGCTCGACCACCTGGGTCTAACGACGAGCGCCGACGCGGTCCGCGCCGCGGTGTCGAAGGTGCTGGCCGCGGGCGCGGTGAAGACGCCCGACCTGGGCGGCACTTCGACCACGACGCAAATGGGCGACGCCGTTGTGGAAGCGATCGGGTGATGTCTTTGTCTGGCCCTCTCCCCTTGCGGGAGAGGGTGGCGAGGCTTCGAGCCGGGTGAGGGGGCGCTGAGCTAGACTAGATGGTTGTGAAACGTCACTCACGCCGCTGAGCTTTACCCCTCACCCGGCCGGCGAAGCGCCGGCCACCCTCTCCCGCAAGGGGAGAGGGCCAGAAGAAGCACCGCCCGCTCAGGCCAAATCCTTCCCTCGGAGTCAGAATGCCCACCGGGCCGCAGATCATCTTGGCGCTGAAGGTACTCGTCGTCGTCGTGACGGTACTCCTGCTCGCGTCGCTCGTCGCGCTGGCGCTGAAGCGCCCGCGCTTGCACGGGCACATCAACACTGCGTTCTTCGTGCTGACGATGACCACCGTCGCCGGGTTCGAGGCGCTCCTGCAACAGGTGGACGTGGCGTCCGCGTTCGACCCGGAGGCGCGGCAGGCGCTCCGCACGCACCTGTGGTTTTCGGTGCCGTCGGCATTGCTCTTGCCCGCGATGATCGTGAGCGGCAAGATGCGGCTGAAGCGGTTGCACCTCGTCCTCGCGGCGGTATTCTCCGCCCTCTGGACCGGCACCGTTATCACCGGCCTCGGCCTCCCGAATTAACCGCGCGTATGGACCCGCCCGACGACCCGCCGACGGAACCGGCCGACCCGCTGGCGCTGGGACGGGCCGCCGCGTTGCGACTCAGCGCGGGCGAGTGGCAACTCGACGCCGACGAGATGCCCCCGCTGGAAGAGGCGCAAGTCGAAGCACCTGCGAATGAAACACCCGCGCTCGAAACACCTGCGACCAAAAACGCAGGGGGCTTACGCCCCCCGCTCGGCACGTCAGAAGTCAGCGCCGACGTTCCCCCGTCGCCGGAACAGTTGATCGAAGCCATGCTGTTCGTCGGCGGGCACCCGCTGACCGCGGCCGTCGCGTGTTCGGCCGTCCGCGGGCTGACCGCCGACCGCTTCCAGGCCGCCGTCGATGCCCTCAACCGCCGCTACCGCGACCAGCGCCGCCCCTACGCGGTCGAACCGCGCGGCGACGGCTTCGTGCTGGCCGTGCGGCCGGCGTACCGCAACCTGCGCGAGCGCATCTTCGGCGGGCCGCGCGAGACCCGCCTCAGCCAGCCGGCGCTGGACGTGCTGTCGGTGGTGGCGTACCGCCAGCCGGTCGGCAAGGCGGAGGTGGACGCGATCCGCGGCACCGACTCCGGCGCGACGCTGCGGCAACTGGTGCGGCTCGGCCTCGTCGCGGTGCAGCACCGCGCGGAAGCCGCCGTGCGCGAGGTTCGCTACGGCACCAGCCCGCGATTCCTTCAAGTTTTCGGCCTCGCCTCACTGGACGAACTGCCCCGGCTCGGCGAACCTCAGCAGGGGTAACAGTCCTCCGCCCGGAGCCGTCATGTTCGAGATCGTGTACCGGTTCGACCCGGAGGGGCGGCACACGCCCGACCCGCCCACCGACGCCGCGTCCGCCCGCAAGCGGCTGGAAGAGGGGAACCACGAGTTCGCCGTCCTCAACGACCCGCGGACGTGCGCGCCCGGCACTCAACGCGTGGTCCGGTTCGACGCCGACGACCTCGGCCTGCCGAACGCGGACGGCACCGCGCCGAAGCAGGAGCCGTTCGCCGCGATCCTGGGGTGCGCCGACGCCCGTGTGCCCACGGAGATGATCTTCGGCCAGAGTTGCAACGACCTGTTCGTCGTCCGCGTCGCCGGGAACGTGCTGGGGAGCGAGTGCCTCGGCAGCCTCGACTACGGGCTGACGCACCTGGGCGAAAGCCTGAAGCTGATCGCCGTGGTCGGGCACTCGCGGTGCGGGGCCGTGAGCGCCGCAGTGGACGCGTTCCTGGACCCGGCGAAGTACCTCGCGGTGGCGTCGAGTCACCAACTGCGGTCCGTGGTGGACCGCATCTTCGTGGGCGTGCGCGCGGCGCAGCGGGCGCTGGAGCAGGCGTGGGGGCCGACCGTGGTGAGCAAGCCGGGCTACCGGGCCGCGCTGATCGAAACGACGGTCGGGCTGAACGCGGCCCTCACCGCCGCGACCGTGCGCCAGGAGTTCCGCGACCAGCTCGGCCCGCAGCGCGAGGTGGTCTACGGCGTGTACGACCTGACTTCGCGCCAGGTCGGGTTGCCGGTGGGCGTGCCGGGCGTGTCGCGGGTGAACGTCGGGCTGTTCGCCCCGCCGACGGACCTGAGCGGGTTCGAGCAACTGGGCGTGCTGTTCGCGACCTCGGCCGTTACCAAAGAACTCCTGGGCGGGTGAAGCCAATGGCCGAGAGGCACCGGTCGTTCCGCGCGTGGATTTGGCCGCCGCCGCCGATCGCCGGGCGGCTCTGGATCGCCATCGCCGGCTGCTCCCTCTACACCGCGGCCGTGTGGGCGCTGCGCCCGTCCGTACTCAGCGGCAAGCAGGAGTGGGCCGACGAACTCGTGGTGGTCAACACCGCGGTCCTCGGTCTGCTCATCAGCTTCCGCACGAAGATCGCGTACGACCGGTGGTGGGAGGGCCGGCTCCTCTGGGGGCAACTGGTCAACCACTCCCGCAACCTGTGCCTGAAGGCGCGCGAACTCGCCGCCCTCGGCGCGGCCGAGCGACTCGCGCTCGCGGCGCTGGTGGCCGGGTTCCCGGTCGCGCTCATGCGGTACCTCCGCGGCCCGGTTCGCCTGAGCGAGGTTCCCGGCTTCGAGACGGACCCCGCGGCCCCGGTCCACGTGCCCGCGCACATCGCCGGGAAGGTGATTGCGACGGTCGCGGGGTGGCGCGCCGCCGGCCGCATCGACGGGTTCACGCACCTGATGTTCGACGCCCACACCACGGCGCTGATGGACGTGTGCGGGGCGTGCGAGCGGGTCCGCAACACCCCGCTCCCGGCCTCGTACCTGTCGCTCTTGCGCCACGGACTGGTGCTGGGGTTGGCGTTCACGCCCTGGGCGCTGGTTCAAACGCTCGGCGCGCTGATCATTCCCGTTCAGGCCGCGGCGGTGTACTTCCTGTTCGGCATCGAACTGACCGCCGAAGCCGTCGAGCAGCCCTTCGGTTCCAACGGCGACGACCTGCCCCTCGAAGCGTTCTGCGAGACGATCCGCACGAGCGCCGAAGACATCCTCGGCGCGCCGTAGCGAACGAGCACCCTGGGCAAGCTCCGGGAAGTGGGCTTTTCCTTCGCGACGGGCGACGCTATCAGCCGCGCCCCGGCGGGAATGGATTTCCGCCGCCTCGCAAGGACGCGATTTATGCGCAAGGCAGCGCTCTGGGCCGGAGTGCCCGCGGTGGTCGGGGTTCTGGGCGTGGGCCTGTGGTTCGCGCTCGTCCCCGGCCGCAGCGGCGCGGGGTGAACCCCCGTGGGCTGCGGCCCCGTCGGCGGTCCGCCGGCGTTCGACCAGTTCGGCGGGCACGGGTACGGCGCACCGGTGCCGCAGCCGTATTACGCCCCGCAACCGCAGCGCCCTCAGCCGAAGCCGGCCCCGGTCGCGGTGAAGCCGCAGCCGAAGCCCGCACCCCGGCCGGACGCGGTGCCGTCGGTCGTCGTGCCGACTCCGGATCAACTCGGCATCCGCCTGGACGACGCGCCCGTGGTCGTGCCGACCCCGACAGAACTGGGGATCGACCTGGAGTGACTGCTGGGCAGGAGCAAACCAGCTTCTGCCCTTCGCGCTAGAGTTGAACGCATGCCCTCAAGTCGATTTCTTCTTCCGCGGTCATAATTGCCTGATTTGCCCGCAATCAGCGAGAGGTGCTCCCAAACAACTTGTGTTACGGAGAGTTGGTGCGAGTCCCTTTGCGACGGCAAGCCTGCCAACCGAGTGCCCGTTGTTTGCGCCCCTGTATTGAGATGAGACAGCAACTCCTACGATTCCGAAAGATGCTCTTGACCGACTTAATACCGTAGTTAGGATTAGATGAAATGCTTCGGTTGTTCGCCCTCTCACCGCATAACCGGCTCGCGGTTGCTCTTCCGCTTACGATCACGTTTTCGGCTCGGATGCCCTTCGTGACCGCCCCTTTTGGGTAGCCGCGCGTCGTGGGTATACCCTGACACACACCTTGAGGTTAGGAGAAAGCCATGTTCGCCCGATTTTCCATCTTCGGCTCGGCAGTGGCTCTCATCTGTGCGTTCAGCGGTTCGTCTTCCGCCGGCATCATTATCTACACGAACACCACGACCAATGATAAAGGGACCGGGTTCGGCAACATCGCCAACCTGTTGTCGGTCTCCCAAACCGCGAACGGCACGACCGAGTTCGGCGCGGTCGCGTGGAACGGAACCACGCGAGTCCTGACCGGCGAGGCGACGAACCAGAGCGAAGTGCAGACCGCCGCGACCGTCTCCAGCGCGACCGGATTCAACGCCATGACCGGCTTCTTCGAGTTCGGCCTGATCTTCAACATCAACGAGCCGGGTAACGCGACGAACGTCACCCTGAACGACTTCACGCTGCGCTTCTACGACGCGGGCGGAGGAACCCTGTTCGATCTCACCTACAGCGCTCCTGCCGGCGGGCTGACCCTGACCGACCAGGCTCAGGGCCAGGGCGGCGCCGGGAGTCTGTTCTTCGTTCGGTTGGACAACGCGGAAGCGTCGTCGTTCTTCGCCAACCCGAACAACCGTCTCGGTCAGTTCATCACTCCGGGTCAAGCGATTTCCCAGGTCGCCGGCGGCGCGGAGAATTTCTACATCCAGCGGTCTAACAACGGCAACGACCCACAGGGCAACCCAGCGCCGCCCATCCCCACCCCGGAACCGGCCACGCTCGCGGTCTTCGGCGCGCTGGCCGGGTTCGGCGCTCTCGGCTACCGGTTGCGGCGCAAGACCCCGGTCGCCAACTGACCCGACTCCGCACGATCGAACCTTCAGCCCGCTCCCGATTCGTCGGGTGGGGGCTGTCACTTCACCAACTCCAGCACGGCCCACAGTGACGGGTCGTCGCCGAACGGGAAGTCCCACCCGACGCTCAGGAACTGGTCGCCGAGTTCCTGGTCGCGGACGCAGTAGTACACGCCCAGCCGCGGGTGCTCCTGCGGGTCGAAGCCGTTGAGTGCCGCGGCCGGGAGGAACGCCTCCAGCCGGTAGCCGCCTTTCGCCCGGTGCGCGCGGAACGGCACGTCCGCGAGGTTCGCCATCGGGGCGTCCTGCAGCGCGCGGTTGATCTTCGACTGCGCGAGGAACGGCGCGTCCTTGTCCGCCCCGCCGCCGGTCGGGAAGAACGCGAACTGGTGGCAGTACCGGCTCCCGCGGTGGCCGGCGCGCGCGTCGCGCGTGTCGATCCACAGCCGCAGGCCGTCCGACCCGCTCGGCTTGTCGGAATCGCCGACGAGCGGCTGCGACTTCCCCTTCACTTCGACCTGCACCGCGAGGCCGAAGTCGTTCCACGCGAGCCGCACGTCCGCGAAGTTCTCCTTCTCGTCGAGCGCCGCGAAGTTCTCGAGCCGCGCGCCTTCGGGCAGTTCGACGAGGTGTTCGTCGGTGTCGCGCGGCGCGTCCTTGACGAACGGGCACGGGTGGCACACGCGGACGAGGAACCGGTTCGGGATCAGGTTCACGCCTTGGCCTCCATTCAGGCAAGAGCAGAATTCACTGAAGCCGATTTTAGGAAATTTGCGGTTTGGGAGGATTTTTCCGTTGACATCGGAGAACCCCACCTGATACATTGCATTTACTGATAGGAGTGATTGCGCGAAGGAGTTGGGTCACACCGAGGAAAGTCGTCCTCAACAACTCCTCCATCGCCCCCGCCCAAACTGGAGGAATCCCGTGCGATTGACTACACCCAAATTCTGGGGCTTATGCCTCGCCGCGCTCGCGCTGGCCTTCGCGACCCAACCCGCGAAGGCGGGGTATCAGACGAAGACGTACACTTTCACTCAAAGCGACGTACTGGCTGACGGTGTCAACTATGGGACGGTCAAGGTTGAATCCTATGATGGGCTCGGCGCAACGGGGGGGAGCCTGTTAACTGGCCAGATCCGGTTCACTGTGACGGCAGCGACAGCTCCGTACACCGCTGGACTCAGTAGTAACTTCGGGATCCAACACTTCGGGTTCAACTTCGACAACCTGACCATCACAGCAAGTGACATCACCACAGTCCCGTCAGGGTGGACGTTCGATGTCACGGGCCCAAGCGGGGGCTTTGGACCGTTTGGCAAGTTTGATGCCACTGCTGCTGGATCGGGCGACAGGCGAAACCCACTCGTCATCCTGATCAGCAATAAGGGTACCAACGCGTTGATCGCGAACGTCACGCTCACGAACGGTGGCACTCCGCCTTCTTACTTCGCCGCTCACGTCGCCGGGTTCAACGCGATTAATGGCCTGGACAGCCACAAGATCGCCGTCACCAACCTCTCGGATAACGGTGGACTCGGTGATGCCATCGCCACTCCGGCTCCGGCGGGCTTCGTACTCCTCGCGTCGGCACTGCCCGTGTTCGGCCTGCGTCGGCTGATTCGCCGCAAGCGGACGGCCTGAAGTCGCGACGATTCGCACAGCAAAACACGCGGGCCGCGGAGAAACTCTCCGCGGCCCGTTCGCTTTGGCGACACCCCTTGAAGCGACCCCGTTCAACCGATCTCCAACTTCCCGTTCGGTCCGTCGAGAACGACCTTGTAGCGGTTCAGCACATCGCGCCCAAGAAGTACGTACGGTTCGCCGTCACTCGCGGCGACCTCCACCACCAGCGGTGAACTCGGTCGCAGGTTCGCGCACGACGATCTCCAGTTCCGCATCGCCGACCGGGGTTTCCGGTGGCAGCGTCACGGTGACCTGCCGACTTTCGGGAACGCGGGTCTTCACGCGAATCACGGACATCATGTTCCCCCTCAGTCGGCCCAGTTTTCGAGTTTCAGACCGGGGACGTTCGCGTAGTCCTTGGTGTTCCGCGTGACAAGGGTGGCGTCGTTCGCGAGGGCGACGCACGCGATGAGCAGATCGTTGCGATCGGTCCTCCGCGCCGCTTTATCGGCGCGGAGGCGGTCGAACTCGCGCACGGCTACGGCGTCGAAAGGCAGAAGGCGGAACTCAGACAGGAAAGCCTCGGACGCGAGTAGCAACTCCTGCGTCCGCAAGACCGCCGCACCGTTTGCCGCTTTCACGACCGCCTCGAACCGGCCGCGGAGAACTTCGATCCGCGTAACCACGGAGACGGCCACGTCATCGGAACCGCGCGCGGCAGCGATCCGCTCGCGAAGCCCGTGCCTCCCGAGGTGGGCGAGCGTGAACACGTCGGTGTCGAGGAGGTCGATCATTCCTCGGTGTACTTTCCGGACTTCGTGGCGCGATTATCTTCGTCCCGCCGGGCGCGGATCGTCGCCATAAACGCGTCGTACTCCTCCTGAGTCTCCTCGACGCGCGGCGGCACGAGGGGCGGTTTGGGGCGCTGCGGTATTTGAAGCCACGCGACCACGCCGGAGCGGGCGAAGCGCCACTCGCCGCGGACGTGCTGCCCGACCAGCCGCCCGGCTTCGGCCTCCGCGCGCACCGCGTCTTCGGGCAGGCGCAAGTAGGCCGCGGCCTCAGTCAGTGTCAGCACGTCGAGCGCCGACAGCGGTGTGTGAAGCACGCCGTTCGTGCCCGTGGGTGCCGATTCCGTTGCCATGAATCGTCCTCCTTCAGTCCCCGTGCGGGTGGACGGGCGCGGTCGTCGGCGGGTTCAGGAGGCTCCGCGCCAGCACCTCCTTCGCCTTGTCGAACTCCGGCTGCCAGGTGATCTCCGGCGACCGGTTCTTCATGCAGTCGCGCACCTTCTCCAGCGTGTTCCGCGCCATGTGCGGGCACTTGTTGCACGAACACGTGATTCCCGGTACGCCCAGGTAGGTGTGCCGCGGGTACCGGCGCTCCAGCTCCCACATCATGTTGGCTTCGGTCGCGACCAGGAACTCCGTCGGCTCCTTGTACCCCGCGACGTGTTGAATCATCGCCTCCGTGCCGCCGGCGAAGTCGGCCAAATCGAGGATGTTCTTCGGGCACTCCGGGTGCGCGATCGTCACCGCCTTCGGGTGCTCCTTCTTCTGCTTGATGAGGTCCGCCACGCTGAAGATCTCGTGGACCATGCACGCCCCGTCCCACAGGATCATGTCGCGGCCGGTGATCTCCTGCATGTAGCGGCCGAGGTGCTTGTCCGGTACGAACAGGATTTCGTAGCCGGGCGGCACCTTGTTCCGCACCACGTCCTCGGCATTGCCGCTGGTCACCACCCAGTCGGAGAGCGCCTTCACCTTCGCGGAGGAGTTGATGTAGGTCACCGTCTGAAACGTGCGGCCGTTGGCGCGGAGCCGCTCCTGGTAGCGCTCCAGCTTGTCCGCCGGGCACGCGTCCACGAGGCTGCACCCGGCCTTGAGGTCGGGCAGCAGCACCGTCTTCGACGGGTTCAGCATCTTGGCGGTTTCGGCCATGAAGAGCACGCCGCAGAACACGATCACCGGCGAATCGACCTTGGTGGCCTCGCGGGCGAGCTTCAGGCTGTCGCCGGTGATGTCGGCGAGCGCCTGGATTTCGCCCTCCTGGTAGTAGTGGGCCAGGATGGTGGCCCCGAGTTGCTTTTTGAGGTCGAGAATTTCGGCGGACACGTCGTCGAGAACAGCCGGCATGACAGGCTCCTTGTTTTTACTGTGGCGGAGGGCCAACCCACGGGCTTCAGCTTCTGATACCTTCATGATACACCCGCATAACGCGGAAACGACGCGGAAACGCCGCGCCCGCCGGTTGGCGTGCGGCGCGCGAACCGGCTATTCTGATACCACCTTCGCCCGACCGAACGACGAGCCATGTCCGACCCGACTCTCACGAGCGCGCCCGAACCCGACCACCCGACCGCGACGGTCGCGGGGAGCGGCGGCGCGGCCGGGCACGACGCGCCTTCCGCGCCGCCGGGCTACGAACTGCACGCGCTCATCGGCAGCGGCGGGATGGGGGCCGTGTACCGCGCGCGGCACCTGTCGCTCACGCGCGACGTGGCCATCAAGTTCCTCCTGAAGCACTACGCCCCGGAATCGGTCACCGCGTGGCGGTTCGTGGAAGAGGCCCGCATCACGGCCCGACTCCAGCACCCCGGCATCCCGCCGGTCCACGAGGTCGGCACGCTGCCCGACGGGCGCCCGTACCTCGCGATGAAGCTCATCAAGGGTCACACGCTCGAAGACCTCCTGAAAGCGCGCACGACGCCGGCCGACGAGCGCGGGCGGTTCGTGGGCGTCTTCGAGCAGATCGCGCAAGCGGTCGCGTTCGCCCACTCCCGCCGGATCATCCACCGCGACCTGAAGCCCGCGAACGTCATGGTCGGCGACTTCGGCGAAGTGCAGGTGATGGACTGGGGGCTGGCGAAGGAGCTCGGCGAGGGGCAACCCGCGGACCCCACCCGGAGCGACGTCACTCTCAGCGTGGAGTTGCGCCTCGGGCGCGACGGCGGCGATGTCACTCAAGCCGGGAGCCTGCTCGGCACGCCCGCGTTCATGCCGCCCGAACAGGCGATTGGGGCCATCGACCTCGTCACCGAACGCTCCGACGTGTTCGGCCTCGGCGCGATCCTCTGCGTGATCCTCACCGGCAAGCCGCCGTTCGTCGCGGAGAGCGCCGAGTCCACGCGCCAGATCGCGGCCCGCGGGAAGCTCGACGACGCCTTCGCCCGACTCGACACCTGCGGCGCGGAACCGGAGTTGATCGCGCTGGCGAAGCGCTGCCTCAGCCCGGAAGCGTGCGACCGGCCCGCCGACGCGGGCGAAGTGGCGAGGGCGGTCGCGGCCCTGCGCGCGGACGCCGAGCGCCGCGCCCGCCAAGCCGAGATGGACCGCGCGACGACCGAGGTGAAGGTCGCGGAAGAACGGAAGCGGCGAAGGGTGTGGCGTGCACTGGCGGCGGCCGTGCTCGCCCTGGTGGCCGGCGCCGGGTTCACCGCGTGGTGGATCGACAACGAACAACAGAACCAGCAAACGGCACAGCGCGATGAGGAGCGCCGGCAAGAAACCATACTCATGGAGAGACAGGCCAAGACGATCGCCTTCACCCGCAGCGCTCTGCTTGAGGGCGAGGTTCTACTTGAAGAAACCCACAAGCTCGCGGACGACCCGGCACAGTGGGGGCGCAGATTGTTCGCGGCGCGGTCCGCTCACGAACGGGCTAGACGAATACTCGACACTGGGGAGCCGACAGACGAGTTGCGAGCCGAGGTCAACCAATTCGAACAGAAGCTCGACCGGGACGACCGCGACCGGGCACTGCTCGCCGAGCTCGACCGGATCGCGGACAACAACGAGATCCAATTGCTCATTCCCGTTTCGCTCACGAGCGTCGTGTCGCGCCAGTATGCGACCACGTTCCGCGCCGGCGGCATCGACATCGCGGAAGTGCCCACGGAGGAGGCGGTTGCGTGGCTGAAGAACCACCGGTTCCGCGACCGGCTCGCGATCGCCATTCGTGCTTGGGTCTTCTCGCTCTCTCCCACCGAAGGCGCGAACGGTTTCGACATCCACGGCGCGACCGTGATTCCGGAGACGCCCGGACAGCCGAAACCCGCACCCGTTCCGAAGAAGCCGAACCGCCGCGAACGACTGCAAGCGATCCTCACGGCAGTCGTGGACGACCCGTTCACGCGCGAGTGGTGGGCCGCCGTCGCGAGCTACAACGGCACGTCGCTCAAGAAGCTCCTGACTCGACCCGAACTTCACCGGATGTCGTCGCGCGAACTCGCGTCGCTCGCCGAGGGACTGAGTACGACCCCGTTCTGGGAGGTGCAACGCGATCTGATGGCGCTGGCCTACGACCGGTTCCCCGGTGAGTTCTGGGTTCACTTCCGGCTCGCGTTCCTCGCGGACTTTGGTGCGGGTAAAGCCGACCCCAAAGGTCCGAAACTCGCACACGAAACCCTCCGCCACCTCACCGCCGCGGTCGCGGCGCGGCCGCGCAGCGGGATCGCACGCGCCGCTCTGGGAATGACACTTTTGGAGAAACGGAAGGACGATCCCGCGGGTTTCCGAATGCTCAAGAGCGCCGGAGAAGTGGACCCGACTTCGCCCTGGCCGCACCTCTTCCTCGGCATGGAGGCGGTCGAGAGAGCGAGCTGGACCGAAGCGACCGACCCGTTCAAAAGCGCGGTGCGCGCCGACCCGGATACCGCGTACTTCATGATGCACACCATGTTCGATGGGCCGGGCGGGACGGAAACCCAGGAGCACATCTGGCGAATCGTCGAAGAGGTCGCGGCCGTGAACCCGAACTACATCGGGAGTCTCGACCTGCTCGGCGAACTTCACATCAAGAAGGGAAACTATCGCGCGGCTCTCGTCGCGTTCCGCAAAGCCGACAAGTTGGCGACCGAGGACTACGCGCGGAAGCCCCTGCTCGCGTACCG
>JAYUBA010000652.1:0-17871 GCA_043741075.1 Frigoriglobus sp. | reverse complement strand
CCGGCGCGATGTGAAACGCGGAACGGCCCGGAGCGGGGACGCCCGGTACGGGATGGAATTGACGGGACCGGCGGAACCGGGGTAAGCTCGGCGCGACAGACCGAATTCGGCTCACGGAAGGGCTGCCGAGATGACCACGAATCGCCCCGCGCCCGTCCCCCACGGCGCGACCGCCGGGCCGGTTTCCGCGGTCGCCTGGGAAGAGACGCCCTGCCCGCTGTGCGGGGAACAAGCGGGCGCGCCGGTCCTCGAAGCCCCCGATCCGCTCCCCCCGCCCGACGCCGGACTCGTCTTCGCGGTCGTCCGCTGCGCCCACTGCGGGCTGACGTACACGAACCCGCGGCCGAGCGAGCACACCATCTCCCGGTTCTACCCGGCCGACTACCGCCCGCACCGGCGCGGGGTGAAGTTGAAGCAGTCGCGCCCGGTGCGGCCGTTCTGGAGCCGCGTGGCCGGTCGCCCGTGCCGCGAGCGCCGCGGGGCGCTGCCGTGGCCCGGCCCCGGCCGGTTGCTCGACTTCGGCTGCGGCGCGGGCACGTTCCTGAAGACGATGGCCGACCAGGGGTGGCAGGTCACCGGCCTGGACGCGGCGGTCGGGGCCGTGACGCAGGTCCGCGAGGAGCACGGGCTGACCGCGCTCGTCGGCACGCTCCCGCACCCGGACCTGCGGCCCGGGTCGTTCGACGTGGTGACCATGTGGCACTCGCTCGAACACGTCCACCACCCGCTCGCCACCTTGCGCGAGATCTACCGGCTCCTCGTCCCCGGCGGGAAGTTGATCGTCGCCACGCCGAACATCGCCAGCATCCCGTTCCGCCTGTTCGGCGCGTCGTGGTTCGGTCTGGACCTGCCCCGGCACCTCACCCACTTCACCCCGGTCACGCTGAGTGCGATGCTGAACGCGGCCGGGTTCCGCCCGGACCCGGTGCGGCAGATGCGCCACAGCGACTGGCTGCGTTCGAGCGCAAAGCTGGCGCGGCGCCAGGGCCGCGGCGGGCTGCTCGCGCGGGCGCTACAGTGGAAGCCGGCTGCGAAGGCCGCGGCGTGGGTGTGCTACGCCGCGGGCGGGGCGGACTGCCTCGTGTGCGTGGCCGAGCGGCCCTCGTAGGGTGGGCACTGCCCACCTCTTCACGTCGAGGCGGGCAGTGCCCACCTTCTATCGCTCGTGGTGGGCAGTGCCCACCCTACGATGAAGCACCCGGCTCATCCGATCACCGGCGCACGTCCTTGATGTCCAGCACGTGGGCCGTCGCCGTGCTGTTGCCGAACGTCTGGAAGTTCTTGAAGCTCCACACCACCTTCTTCTCGCGCGTCACCTCGAACAGTTGCGGGTTGTCCGGGCCGGCGTGACAGTTGCCGACGATCAGGTTCCCGTTCGGTAGCACGTGGAGCGTCGTCACCCACGCGAGTGTGATGCCGTCAAGCTCCTTCTGGTCGATGCTCCACACGATCTTACCGTCCGCGTTCACCTCCAACACCCGGTTGTTGTTCCCGCCGGCGATGACGGTGTTGCCGTTCGCCAGCCGGACCGCCCCGTACACGGACGTGCCGTGCCCCTCCGGCCCGTGCCCGTCCGACGCCTTGCGCCCGCCGAGGTCGAGCTTGTACTCCCACACCACCTTGCCCTTCGCGTCGTACTCGCGCACGCACCCGTCGCCCTCGTGGCACACGAGGTAGTTGCCGGTGTCGAGCTTCCGCACCATGCGGGTGTCGGTGTGCGGGTTCGGCTTGTCCACTTGAAGCGCAATCTCCGTCACGATCTTGCCGTCCTTGTCAACTTCCACGATGCGCCGGTTGCCGCTCTCCGCGACCATCGTGTTCCCGTCCGCGAGGCGCTGGAACGCGTGTACCTCCACGCGGCCCTTGTAGCCCTCCTTCGGCTTCGCCTCGTACTTCCATACCACCTCTTTCTTGGGCGTCATCTCGGTGACGGTCGCCCCGGCGGTGTGAAGGAGCAGGTTGCCGTTCGGCAGAAGGGCGATGTCGTGCGAGTTGTACTTGCACTCGACCTCCCACTCGACCTTGCCGTCGGCGCCGATGATGGCGACCTTGCCCTTGTCCTGCGAGAGGACGCGGTAACCGGGGTGCTTCGGCGGGTCGGCCGCCCCTGAGCGGGGGGCGTAAGCCCCCTGTGCCACGGCGAGCGCGACGCAGGCGAGGGAGAGGAACGAGCGCATGGGATCTCCTGACGAACGAGAGGGAATGGGTCTATTGGCCGAGCATCCCGAACGCGGCGTCCAGGGGCACTTGCGTGAAGGCCAACACCTGCCACCCGTCCGGGGCGTTGTAGTACACGAGGGTCCAGACGACACAACCGTGCGGGAACTTCTCCAGGTACGCGAACCGCACCAGGTTCGGCCCGATCGACGTCTCGCGGACGAACTCGAAGTCGATGGATGGTCCGTACACGGCCGCGGGTTGATCGCGCAACTTGAGCAAGTGCTGCCGGGCCTGATTCAACTCTTCGTCATTACGCCCGGAGAAAGCCGCTCTTACGCCGGCGAAGAACTCTTCGTTCTTCCCGGCCTTCAGCTTCGCAACCAGATCATCCGCCAGTAGCCGGGCCTCGGTCGGCGGCGGGGGCGGGGACAGTTTCGGCGGCGCCGGGAACGTCCGCGCCAGCGCGAACGCGAAGACCGCCCCAAGCACCCCGCCCAACAGGCCCGCGAGCAACACCGGCTTCGTCACGTTCGCTCCTCGTTCACCCAACGGCCGACGCGTCGCCACCGTCATCACCTTACGAACTCAGCCGGACAACTTCCGGCGGCGGGCAATCCGCGAACCGCGTGTCGGCGATGAACAGGCAGCCCGCGTTCGGGCACTTCGCCCGCATGTCGGCGGGCATGCCTTCGGTCGCGGTGGTGAGGATGAGCTTCACGCCGTCGGGCCGCTTCACGAGAAGCGGGCACGTCACCCGCGGCGAACCGGGTGTGGTCCACTCCTCGACCGCTTCGCCGGTCGTGAGGTTGAAGCGAACCGCCCTTCCCGCCTCCGCGAAATCCGGGTTGTAGAACGCGACGATCACCGACCCGTCGCCGCAATCGCACATACCATCGGGGAAACCGGTTTCGTTCGATAGGTCGAGCGCCGTGCCGTCGGGCGTCGCGGTGCGAGCAGCCACGTCGAGCCGGTAGCGGACGACTTTGCGCGTCGGCGTGTCGATGTCGAACAGGATCAGCCCGCGCGCGTCGGTCGCGAACACCTTCCCGTTCGAGCAGACTTGCTTGTCCGCGAGCACCGAGACGCGGTTGTCATCGACGGTGTAGAGGTACAGATGCGCGAGTTTCGCCTCTGTGTCGAACTGCGTGTCCTTCGTGCCGAAGACGATGGCTTTGCCACCGGGCACGATCTCCGCGTCGTTGATGATGGTGCGGGGGTTGTCGTCGGGGATCGTGGCGAGCGGTTCGGACCAGTCGCGGCTGGTCAGATCGCAGATTCGCAATTCCTTTTCCGCGCCGACGAGGACGCGGTCGCAAGGCACGATTGGGAGCAGAAACCCGGCGCGGCGGGGGCAGTCGAGCCGGTGATCGAATACGAGCTGCTCGCCCTCCTCCACCGACTCCTCCGGGTCGTAGTAGAACAGCGAGCCATGCGTGGAATCCAGCCCGCGCTGAATAGTGACCCAGGCGATGACTTCCCTCCACCCTACCTGGACCACCCGCGGGCCTTCCGGTAGAAACCTGCTCCCCTCGCCTACTGGCTGGAAATAAGGCTGCGCTTCAGTCCTTCTCATCGCGATACTCCCGTTGCGGTGCGGTTGCTACGTTACCCGTGAAACGCGACCGCGGCGAGTGGGGAGTTCGTCATGTTGAAGGGCAAGTCTGCGCTCATCACCGGCAGCAGCCAGGGCATCGGCCTCGGCGTCGCCCAGGCATTCGCCGCGAGCGGGGCGAAGGTCGTCGTTACGAGTGAGAAGCCGCTCGCGAAGTGCCCCGACGTGCAGCGCCTCCTCAGCGACTACGAACACACGCGGTACGTCCAGGCCGACCTGCTCGCGGACGGCGAACCGGAGCGTCTCGTTGCGGAGGCGTGGGCCGCGTTCGGCAGTCTCGACGTGCTGGTGAACAATCTCGGCACATACAAGGAGCCGCCGCTCGACCAGATCACCCGCGACCACTTCGACTTCATCTTCCGTCTGAACGTGTGGGTGCCGGTGGCGATCACCCGCGAAGTGGTTCGCCGCGCGCGGGCCGCGAAGCGGGGAGGGCGCATCCTGTTCAGCACGTCGCTGAACGCGACCCGCTCCGAGCCGCTGCACACGCTCTACGACGCGAGCAAGGGCGCGGTGAACGCGCTCACGCGGCAGCTCGCGGTGGAACTTGCCCCGCACGGCTTCACTACTGCGGCCGTCGCGCCGGGGCTGGTCGAAACGCCGCTCACCGACTTCGGGCTGAAGTCGTCGCCGGCGGAGCGCGAGGCCGTCATCGCGCAGATCCCGATTCGCCGCATCGCGACGGTCGAAGATGTCGCGTGGTGGTATGTGTTCCTCGCGTCGGACCGCGCGAGTTACAGCACCGGCAGCGTGTTCACCGTAGACGGCGGCCTCGACGCGCAACAGATGGCGATGCGCCCGGTGACGGAAGCGGAGAGGAGATAAGAAGAAACAGCCGCACGATGAACGCAGAGAAAGACACGACAAGAAGGAAGACTGTTCTTAACACTGCCTCCTGTTTTGTCGTGCCTTTTGTCCGCGTTCATCGTGCGGCTTGCTCGAATTTACTTGGTGCGGTACTTGGGCCTCGCGCCGGCGTCCTTGCCCGCGAGTTGCGGCAGCAGCCACTTCAGCCCGTCGAGGTTATCTATGAGCCGTTCCGCCGCGTCGTCTTGCGTGTGGCCGAGGATGCCGATCGGTCCGGCGTAGCCACTGTCGCGGATCGCGGTGAGCATCTTCACGTCGAGATCGCCGGTGCCCAGCGGCATGATCTTCTTCCCGGCCTTGTCGCCGCCCTTCACGCTGCCGTTCAGGTTCACCGCGAGCAGCTGCGGCTTCATCAGCTTCAGCAACTCCGGGAACGTGTCGAAGTGGTCGTGCCCGTGGTGCTGGTTGTACACGATGCCGACGTTCTTGAGCTTCAGCGCTCCGATGATCGCGACCTGGTTTTCCGGCTCGCCGAACCAGCCGCCGTGGTTGTAAATCGCGACGGTGCAACCGAGCCTTTTGGCCTCTTCCGCGATGGGCCGGATCGCCTTCGCGGCGGCCTCCACCTTCGCGGCCCGATCCGCGCCCGCCGGTTCGCCCATCGTGATCCACAGTTGCGGCTTCACCTCGTGCTTCTCGATGACTGAGAGGAGCTTCTGCGCGTCCGCGCCGAGGTTGGCCGGGAACCACACCGCGGTCAGCTCGATCTTCGCCTTCTTCAGAAGCGTCACTTCGTCGTCGAAGGTCGCCAGGTGTTCGGCGCGCCAGTCGTAGGCGTACTTCTTGAAGCCGAGTTTCTGGAGCATCTCGACGCGCTCGGCCGGCGTGCGCTTCTTCGCGTCGAACGGGACGATGCACCACGCGACGAGGTTGTCGTGCGCGAAGATGTCCGTCGGCTTGTCCGCCCGTGCGGGGGACGGCAGGCACGCCAAGGCGACGGAGATCAGGAGCGGTCGTGTCATGGCGGTTCGCGGGGTGAGGACGGTGGGGGGGTTCCACCGTTTACCTACGCCCCGCGGCAGTCGCGGGCTATCGAGAAGTGATACCGAAGCGGGTTGATTTCTATCTGTAGCCGGCCTCTGTGAGGCCGGTGCTCCGGGGCCTATCTGTAGCTGGCCTCTGTGAGGCCGGTGCTCCGGGGTCACAGACCCCGGCTACAGAAAGCAATCAACGCGATTCCGTATGAGAGGTCCGGCTTACTGAAATTCCGCCGCGGGCGGCGCGGGGTCGGCCACGTCCCACACCGCGACCGGCGAGTTGTTGGCGACCGTCACGAGGTGCTTGCCGTTCGGACTGAAGGCGATCGCCCGCACGCCGCGGCCCCCGGCTTCGATCAACTGCGTCTGCCGACCGGTGGCGGCGTCCCACACCCACACATGCCCGTCCTGCGTGCCGGCCGCGAGGCGCGTGCCGTCGGGCGCGAACGCCAGGCAACCGAGCGCCCGCTCGAACCCGGTGATCGAGCGCACGAGTTCGAGGGTGCGCACGTCCCAGAGTTGAATGGTGCCGTTGAACCCGACCGCGAGGAGCCGCCCGTCGGGCGAAAATGTCATCGCGGTCGGCGGCCTCTTCAGCACCGACAGGGCGAGCAGGCGGTCGCTCGTGAGCGCGTCGAGCAGCACCACCTTGTTGCTCGCCCCGCGCCCGGTCGCGGGCACGCCCACCGCCAGCCCCTTACCGTCCGGCGTGGCCGCGACGCATGTGATGGCGTCGTCGAACTCGCGGGTGAAGCGCTCGTCCCCGGTCGCGACATCGAACACGCGCACGCGCTTTTGGTTCGGCTTCGGATCGACCACGGCGAGCCACGACGCGTCCGGGGCGACGGCCCAGAACCGCGGTTCGCCCGGCCGGGCGTTGACGGCCGCGTGCTCGCCCCCGTCGGGCAGTGTGCGGAGCAGAACGCGGTCGTCGCGGTCGCCGCGGAAGGTGAGCAGGAACCGCTTGTCGCGCGTGAACGCCGCGACGCCGTCGTTCCCCTTGCGCGGGAAGAAGCCCACATCGGTGAGCGCCCCGGTCGCGGACCACCGGCCGAACGCCTTGGCGGTGGCGACCCAGACTTCGGTGCCGTCGGCCGAGAAGATGGCGTCGCGGGTGCCCGGTGCGGCGAGCGCCCGCTTCGGGGTCCGGTCCACGGTGAACGACCGCTCGATGTCCATGCGGTCGATACCGGCGCGGACGACCGCCGCGCGCCCGGCCCCGACCGGCACCGGCTTCGGCGCCGCGGCGCGCACCATTTCCACCTTGCCCTGCTTGATGTCCACGCGCGCGGAGTCGGGTCCGGCCGACGAGACGACGAACGTGCCCCCGCGGGCGAGCACCTCGGCGACCGCGGTCGCGACGACGAACGGCCGGTCGTCCGGGCGCGGGGTGACCGCGGCCGTGAGTTGCCCCGCGGCGAGGAACATGCGCGGCCGGCCGGCGGTGCCCGGCGCGTCCCCGGCGAACCGCACCACGGAGTCCGGTTCGATCTCCACGCGGGTCTTGTCGTGCAGCAGTTCGACCACGGCGAGGCTGTCGTCGGCACCCGTGCGGAGCGTGAACCCGGCCGGGAGTTCGCCGCCCTCTTCCATCGGGATCGCGTCGCCCGCGGGGGTCAGCACCTCGACCGCGCCGGCCTTCCGCGCGAGCCGCGCGAGCCGCGCGAACGCGGTCGGCTCGGCACTCGCCGCGCCGTCCGGTGCCGGCCCATCCTGCCGCTTGTCGCCGAGCCACAGCCCGACCAGGAGCGCCGCGGCGGCGCACACGAGTAGCGCCGCCGCGGCGACCCACCCCCGACGCGAAGGGCGCGCGGTGGTCGGTTCGGCCGGGCGCGGCGCCCACGCCGGAGCGGGGCCGGTCGCGATCTCCGCCATCACCGCAGACGCGGTGCGCGCCGCCCGCGCCTCCCGCACCCGCGCGAGCGTCGCGTCGGCGAGGTCGAAGTCGGTGCGCAGGCCGCGGAGTTCGGCTTCCAGTTCGAGGAGCGCGAGGTGTTCGGCCCCGGCGGCCGGGTCGGCGGCGACGAGCGCGTCCAGTTCCGCCCACTCGGCGTCGCCGAGCGAGCCGTCGAGCAACAGGGCGGTGAGTTCGGCGGTCCGCGTCATGTCTCGTTCAACTTGTGTCGGATGCAGTCCCTGAGACGGAAGCGGATGCGGGAGAGCATCCGCTGCACGGCCTCCGGCGACTGCCCCTGCGTCTCGGCGATGGCCTCGAAGCTCAGCCCCTTCTCGTACCGCAGGCGGACGATCGCGGCGTCGCGGGGCGTCAGCGCCTGCCGGCAGTCGCGAAGGGCCGCGACGTAGGCGTCCGAGTCGTCGCGGGTGCCGCCCGCTTCCGCCTTGATGCGCTCGGCGAGCCGTTCGCGGTACGTGGCGAGGCGCCGGTCCTCGCGCCCGGCGGTGCGGAGTTCCTTCCGCAACCGGTTCCGGGCGACGGTGCGAATCCACGCGCCGAAGTCCGTGCCGCGGGCGTACTGATCGAGGTGGAAGTACGCGTCCACGAACACTTGCTGCACGAGGTTTTCGGTGGCGTCGCGGTCGCGCAGCAGGGCGGCGGCGATGCGCCACACGGTCTCCTGGTACATGCGCACGAGGCCCGCGAACGCCTGGGTGTCCCCGGCGAGCACCTCCGCCACGATCCGGTCGGCCTCCGGTGTGGCCGGGCCGGTAAGTTGGTCGTCGCGCTCCACGCTCACCATAAGAACCCCGCCCGCACGGGGCGCAGACAGAAGGCCGAGTATTGACCGCACGTCCACTTGGCGAGTGGTTGCCGAACTCGGACGTTCACCCACGACTTCCACACTGGAGCGCCCATGCTTACCGAAGCGGAGGCTTGCCTCCCGGTTCCCCTCGGACCACAGAGTTTCAACCCCGCTGCCGTGCTGCCGTACGGCTTCACCACCGGCCATCTCCGCTCCGCGATGCAAGAGTTCCTCGACTTCCTCGGCTTCATCAACGAGCAATTACACGGCAAAGGGCTTCAGCGACTGGAAACGATGCTGATGCCGGCCAACTTCAGCAGCATGGTCGGCGAGTTCGTGATGAGTGCGATTCCTAAACACTGTGCCGGTCTTGTGCGGAACGCTTACCACAACGGGCACCCAGACTTGCTCCCGAAAGGGGCCTTCCCGAAGGACTCGGCCCAACACGCGGGCCAAGGGATCGAGATCAAGGGATCACGCTATGACCGCGGGTGGCAGGGGCACAACAAGGAAGCTTGCTGGCTAATGGTGGTAGTTTTCGACAGCAACCGTCCCGCCGACGTGTCGAACAGTCTCGCCCCAAGAACGTTCCGATTCCGAGCGGTGTACCTTGGGGAATTGGAGACGAGTGACTGGAAATTCAGCGACCGGAGCGAGAAGAGCCGCCGGACCATTACCGCGGCCGTCACAGCCGCCGGTTGTGCGCGGATGAAGGCGAACTGGCTGTACAAAGACGCGGACTCGGCTACGCCACCTCGTCGAACAGGGAGCGGATGACTCGTCGCACCGGGTTCGTTGCCCGCCGCGCGTCGCGGACCGCGTTCGCCCGGTTGGCGCGTAGAGCCGTAAAGATTTCAGCCCCGACGGCGCGGGCGAGGAGCGGCGGAACGGCGTTCCCGACCTGGAGGTACTGCGACGTGCGGGAACCGAGCACGACGAAAGTGTCGTCGAACGATTGCAACCGCAGACCTTCCCGGACCGTCAAGCCACGGTGCTGCACCGGATGAGTCGCGCGAGCCGAAGAGGGCTTCCGCATGTTGCTCGTAACCGCGATCGCGGGCTTCCAGCTCGCCAGCCGGGCGTAGCTGTTATGGAATCCGCTCCTCGGTTGTAAGCGGGCGGGAATCGACTTCCTGTTTCCACCGTCGGGGATGTGGCGCAGAACTTCGACGAGTGCGGGAGGGTGGTTCGCGGCTTCGTGGTTCTCCAGTGTGGTCGCACCAGCACGACGAAGACGTTGGTAGTCCGTCATCGGGTTTCGCTCGTAAGCCGTCTTCGCCTCCCCCGGCTGGAGTTCGGGCAAGTCAAAGATCGCGTCCGCGACCGTCACTTGGGGGCCGAGTTGAGGCTTCGGGAACTGTGGTGAAACCAAACCGTCCAGCCAACCGAGGAAGAAGGTTCTCTTCCGCAGTTGCGGAACCCCGTAGTCGGCCGCCCTCAGCAACTGACACTTCATGCGATAGCCGAGATCGGCGAACTGATCGATGATGCGATCCCGGATCGCCCCCCCCTTCATGACGAGAAGACCTTCGACGTTCTCGATCACCACGTAGGCAGGGCGGATCGTGCGGACGAGGTCGTAGAAAGCCACCCAGAGATCGTTCCGTGGGTCCGTGGCGTCTCGTTTGCCGACCGTGCTAAAGCCCTGACAGGGTGGGCCGCCGATCACCACGTCGATCGCATTGATGGAGGTGTCGAAGAAATCCGTGATGGCCGTTGGTTCGACAGTTGTCAGGTCGGCCCGCATGAACTTCGCGTCGGCATGGTTTCGCTCAAATGTCGCGTGTGCCTCTTCCCAACTGTCAACGCCCCCGAGGCAACGGCCGCCGGCCGCCGCGAACCCGAGACTCAATCCGCCGATCCCACAGAAGAGATCCAAGAATGTTGGTTGGTCTTTCATCCCACTACCCGCCCCGAGTGCCGGTGCATGTACACGCGCACATACTAACAGGCCGGACCGCAGTGTCCAGCCCGACGCGTACTTTCAGGGTGTCCCTGTTGATTTGGGCGAGCGGCACCCGTGAGGGTGCCGGTGGTCAGAAAACAACCGGCACCCTCACGGGTGCCGCTCGCCACTGCCCAAATCCACAGGCACACCGTACTTTCATCGGCGGCGTGGCACCTTCAGCTCACTTCTTCGGTGCCTCGCGCACCAGGCGCACGCGCTCCTTGCCGACCGGCACCGCGCCCACGAACCCGAACAGCATCTCGTCCGTCGTCTGCTCGCCGAACGTCACCGTTTTCGGCGGGGTGCGCGGGTTGTTCGGGTTCTTCGCCGAGTTGTCGAACACCGCCTCGATGTCGAACCGCGTCCCGGCCTTCGCCACGATCGGCTTCGCCAGCCAGTACGATTCCTGCCAGTTGTAATCCCAGTGCGCGATGTCGATGAGCACCTGCGGGTCGCCGCCCGGCGGGGTCATGGTGATCTTCACGCTCTTGCCGAGCAGGTGCATGTGCGGCAGAAGGCTGTAGATGGTCGCGTCGCCGGTGAGCCACCCGGACCCCTTTTCGATGTGCGCGGCCTTTCCCGCCGGGATGAACGAGAGCGGCGTCATGCCGGTAATCATCAGCGTGTTCCACGGCTTCTCGACCGGCGCCTTCGCGAAGTATAGGCCGATCTTCGTGCGGTCCTTCTCCGGCTTGCCGGTGCGGTGGTAGTGGACTTGCATGACGATCTCGGCTTCCTTCGGGAAGAAGACGCCGGAGTTTTCGGGGAACTTCGTGCCGAGTTGCCCCGGCGCCCACCCGCCGAACGAGCCGACCGTGGGGATGTCCGGCCGCGGCGCCTTCACCAACGTCGGGAGGAACCCGATCCCCATCGCGACCGGGTAGCCCGGCCCGCGGTCCGGTTCGTCGGCCGCCTTCTTGCGATCCTTCTCCGCGACTTCGAGCTTGCGGGCCGTGCCGGTGGTGTCGAAGTAGTTGAGCGTGTGGTGGACGACGCTCGCGTTGCCCGGCTTCACCTCGTACGCCACGACGTACTTGTCTTCCTTCAGCCCGGTCGGCAGCACGAAGCAGCGGAACGTGTCCTTCCCGGTCGCGCCGACATGAAAGTCTTCGGCCACTTCAACGACGAGGTCCGGTTCGCCGAGTCGCCAGCCGTCGGTGTACTTGACCGGCGCCGGGGCGTCCTTTGGGTCGCCTTCGGGGCAGCCGGCCTTCTCCCACGCGGCCAGCGTGTCGATGTCGCGGAGCGCTAGCGCGCGGGCGTTGGCGAACTCGACCCCGCCGACCGGCTTCCACGGCGGCATCTCTTTATTCTGCGTGTAGTGGACGATGTCCGATGCCCACGTTACGGCCTGCTTGTAAGTCATGAGCGCGAACGGCCCGACATCGCCCGGCCGGTGACAGCTCTGGCAGTTCTTCTGGATGATGGGGGCCACGTCGCGGTGGTACGTGACGTTCTCCGAGGTGACCTTCCGCTCCTTCGGGTCGATGTGGCAGCCGATGGCGCGGGTGGCGGGCGTGTGTACGTCCTTGCCGGCGACGAGTGCCTCGATCGCGGCCTTCAGGTCGAGTTCGGTGACCTGCGGGTTCTTCTTGAGCCGGCCGGAGTACGCGTTGTCGATGCGCCCGCGATACCGCAGCACCAGATTGTGATCGAGTACGAACGCTTCCGGGGTGACGGTGGCCTTGAAGGCTTCGGCCGCGACGAACTTGGCGTCGGAGAACACCGGGAACGGGTACTTGAACTCGGCGGCCTTCTTCGCGACTTTGGCCGCGTCGTCGTCGGTGGGCACGAACGCAACGAACCCGACGCCCTTCTCGGCATAAGTCTTATGTAACGCGGCGAGTGTGCTGGCGTAGCTGTTCGAGACGGGGCAATCGAACGACAGGAACACAACGACGGTCGCGTTCTTGCCGGCGTGATCTTTCAGCGAAACCGCCTTGCCGCCGGCGTCGGTGAACGCGACGTTATCGACGGCCTTGTTCAGCCGGTCCGTGCTGGGAGCCGGGTCCGCGCCGGTCGCGGGCGTGCGCAACCCCACGTTTGCCGAGACGAATGCGATCAGTGCGATTGCAAAACCGAAACGAGCCAAGCGAACCATGCGCGAACCTCCACCGGACCGCGGCGGCGTGAGAGGCAACGCCGGCCGCACACGGTTATAATACCGCGCGCGGGGGAGCGGAGTTTCGCGTTCCTGGAAGTCTCACGCGAGCGGGCTGCTTTCTCGACGCTTCAGCTACTCTTGCTCGCGGAGCAGCGCGTGGAAGCCGCACTGCTGGAAGTGTTCGTCGGCCGTGAGCGCCTTCGTGATGCCTCGCTCAGTCATCACCACGAATGATGCGCAGTCGATCAGCCCCCCACTCCTTATCCGGCCGGGAGCGGTACAACTCGAACGCCCGCAGATACAAGTCGTCCGTCAGCGTCACGATCTCGACACCTGGGTCGGCCTCGAGCGCCTGGAGAAGTTGAATGGCAGCCGCTCGGTATCGATGTCGGGACAGCGCGTTCCCGATCTCCAGCAGCACCGCGCGGGTTGTCGCGAGGCGGGCGTTCGCCGCCTCCAGCGCGTCCGCCAGGAGTACCGCCCGGCTGTGATACTCGTCGGTGGGCGCGGAGAGGGCGAGTGCGTAAGAGGTGTCGAGAAACACCTCATCCCCTGGGTTGATCGCCGTCGCCATAGAGGTACCCGTCGATGTTCGCGGACCAGTCCGGCGGGCCGCTCAGCCCCAGCGCGCGGGCGGTGCGCAGGAACGACGCGGCGGGCGGGGCCGGGGGCAACACCTCCAGTGTCAGCCGGACGCGCGTGTTCGGCTCGAGCGCGAGGGCGCGATCCGGCCGCAAAACCGCACCATCGTACATCGCATCCACGATCTGCGTCATCGCCGCTCCTCCCCGAGGCGTGCCTTGAGATCACCGACGCACGCTCCGCGAACCTCCACCGGACCGCGGCGGCGCGAGAGGCAACGCCGACCGCACACGGTTATAATACCGCGCGCGGGCAAGAGGGGTTTCGCGAACGCGGAACTCTCACGCGGGCGGTCACACGGGCAGCAGCCGATATTGACCTGTAGAGAATCCGAAGGCTTGAATCTCGGCCTCCGTCGCCGCCTTGAAATCACCGTACCGCGCGCGACCGCACTGCGGGCACAACTGATCGGGATAGCAAATGCTTTGTTCGGATACGAACTGCGGCGCGTGCAAATCCCGGATGAGTTCATCCACCTCGTCGCACCGGCCCATCACGGTGCGGCAGTGCGGACAGGTGACGAGCGTGAGAAACCCTTCCCCGCCGCAGTAACACGGGCACCGAGGTGAAACGAGGTAGTACATGGCGACTCAGATCAGAATAGGTTCGTGACTTCACTGCCCTTGCAACCGGCTCCCATACCTCTCGGTGAACTCACCCAGTACGCTCTCGATACGGTCGTCGAGGCGCTCCATCACCGGACCGCGGATGTGGTCGGGCACGCCCCCGTAGAACGCTTCCGCAATCGCGCCCGCGATGCACGCCATCGTGTCCGCGTCGCCGCCCAACGAGATCGCGTTGCGCACCGCGTCCTCGTAGTCGGTCGATTCCAGGAACGCGACGATCGACTGCGGCACCGAACCCTGACACGACACGTCGAAGAAGTACCGTGGGCGAATGTCGTCGAGCGGGGTGCTCAGGTTGTAGCCGTACTCGCGTTCGATGTGCGATTTGATCGCGGGCTTGTCGTGCCCGGTGCGGGCGAGGAACACGGCGACCGCCGTCGCCCGTGCGCCCTTCACGCCTTCGGGGTGGTTGTGCGTCACCTCGGCGCTGCGCGTCGCCTCCGCGACCACCGCTTCGAGCGTGTCGAAGATCACGCCCACCGGGCTGACGCGCATCGCCGAGCCGTTGCCCCACGAGTTGTACGGCTCGCGCTTCAGGTGCCCGGCCCAGCGGATGAACGTGCCGCCGTACCCGGCCAGCGGGTACTCGCGAACGCACCCGTGGAACAGGTCGATGTAGTCCGCGCCGCGGAGCAACTTCTCGGCCACCGCGACCGTCAGCACGGTGTCGTCGGTGAACCGGCTGTCCTCCACGAACAGCGGGAAGTCCTTCGTCTTGGTGCCAGAAACTTCGTGAACCGAGCCGATGACATCGCCCGCGATCGCGCCGAGCATATTCGTTCTCCGAGGTGAGTACCGCCACGCTACACGCGCCGGGCGGCGGCTTCAACAAGACAACGTGATGGCCTTCCGCTCGCGGCTGGACTGGTAGATCGCGCTGAAGAGTTCGACCACCGCGCGGCCGGCTTCGCCGGTCACCAGCGGCGGGCGTCCCTCGCGGACCGCGTGGAGGAAGTCCGCGATCTGCAACGCGTGGTAATGCACCGTCGCGTTGACGCGACCGAAGGCCGCGCGGTCTTCCAGTTGATACGCGGCGAGTCGGTCTTCTTCGCCGGGAATTGTCCAAATGTCGGTGAGCGGCGGTTCGGCGATCTCCGACACGCCCGCGATGAACGTCGCCCCGCGGTCCGTTTCCACGCCCACCGACGCACCGCTCGTGCCGTGGATGTGGACTTTCGTGTAGATGCCCGGCTTCGTCGAAAGGGTCGTGATGATCGAACCCACCCCGCCGTTCTTGAACCGGATCGACGCCACCGCGGTGTCGTCCACTTCCACCGTGGGGTGGTTCAGGTTCGCCCAGTAGCCGCTCACCTCGGCGGCCGGTCCCATCAGCCACAACAGGATGTCGAGTTGGTGCGGCGACTGGTTCACCAGCACGCCGCCGCCCTCGGTGTCCCACTTCCCACGCCACGGGTCGGAGGCGTAATACGCCGCGTCGCGCCAACTGTACTGGATGAACACGCCCAACGTCGGCGTACCGATCTTGCCTTCGTCAATCGCGCGCTTCATGCGCTGCACCGGTTCGTAGAACCGGCGCTGGCTGATGACGCCGAGCGTGACACCGCCCTTGCGCGCCGCGGCGAGCATGAGGTCACAGTCCACCAGCGAAGCCGCGAACGGCTTTTCAACCAGGACGTGAACGCCGGCCTCCGCGGCGCGAACCGCGGCCTCCGCGTGCAGCGGGTGCGGCGTCCCGATGATGAGCACGTCCGGGCGGGCGTCGCGGAGCATCGCGGCGAGGTCGGTGAACGGCCGCACGCGGTACTTCGCGGCGAACGCGTCGGCGCGGTCGGCACTCACGTCGCACGCCGCGACGAACTCCGCTTCGGGCAGTGACGCGAGCGCCGCCGCGTGGATCGACGCGACCTTCCCGCACCCGACGAGAGCAACGCGAATGGAATTCATGTGGGTATTGAAGAAGAACTAACCACAGAGGCACAGAGAAAGACAGGACAGTTCTTTTCAAAACTCTCTCTTCGGTCTTCTCTGTGTCTCTGTGCCTCTGTGGTTAGTCCTCTGGAAAGTACTTCGTGGTGATCTGCCGCAGGAACGCGAGCGATTGGGCCATTTCGCCCATGCCGTTCATGCCGTCTTCGATGCTCACCCACCCGCTGTACCCGCTCGCCGCTAGGATGCCGAAGATCGCGTCGAAGTCGTTCAGGCCCTTCCCCGTGACGCCGTGGCGGAGTTTGTCGAAGTAGCCGGTGCTGCCGTCGGCGGCGCGGAGGTCGGCGAGCGTCGCGCCGTCGGCGAGGTAGCGGTCGCTCGCGTGCATGCTCACCACGCGGTCCGCGACGGCGCGAAGCAGCGCGATGGGGTCGTCGCCGGCGACGATCGCGTTCGACGGGTCGTACTGCACCCCGAAGTGCGTGCGGTCGGGGATCGCGTTTACGAGGTCGAGGAACACGTCCTGCTTCTGGGCGAACTCCGGGTACTGCCAGAAGCCGTCCTTGTAGTGGTTCTCCAGGCCGAGAATCACGTCGCACTCACGCGCGACCGGGAGCACCGCTTCGATGCACTCGACGCACCACTCCAGCCCCTGCTCGCGCGACACGTACGGGTAGCGCTGCCCGCTCAGTACGCGGCACACGGTTCGCGGCCCGCCGAGCCGCCGCGTGACGCGGACCATCTGCACTTCTTTATCGACGGCGAGCTTGCGGGCGTCCGCGTCCGGGTTGGTGAAGTCCGGGGAGCAACACAGCATCGGCATCTGCCGCCCGGAGTCGGCGATGGCGTCGCCGACCGAGTCGATGTAGCCGTTGTCGAGGCTGGTGAAGAAGCCTTCGTACATTTCGAGGCCGTCGCAGTCGAGCGCGCGGGCCATCGTGATCCACTCGAACACGGACATGCTCCGCGCGCCGGCGATCCGGTCGAGGTAGCACTTCGGAAACGCGGAGATGCGAAGCGGCATTAGTCGTTGACTCACCGCGGATCGGCGCGGAACTACATCCAGGACTGCTCGCCAAAAGACTCAACTTCTGCAAACGTCAACTCGGCAAGGATCGAGCAGTCAGCGCCGACTCGATACCAAACGCGGGCGCGGGGCTTCGAATTCCCGTGACACACTCGCACGATGGAAAAGCCTGGCCCGGTGGCTATGATTCGGCACATTGCCCTGTGCGCGCGTCGGCCACTTGCCTCGAAATGCCGCACTGCGACTCTAACCGCGGCGCCTTCCTGCCTCAGTGCGTTGATTAGGAGCGAGATGACGCCACGCATCTGGGTTACACCAAGCCCGTCAGCGGGCCGGCGGCGCAGTGGTTCGGGTTGCCGAACGACTTCACGTTGTGGCCGAAGCCGTGCGCCAGCGCCAGCAGCAGGCGGTTGTGCGCCACCTTCGGGTACTTCAGCGCCCGGCCCGTCTTGAAGTCGAGGCCGCCGCCCACCAGCACGAACGGGATGTTGTCCATCGTGTGCGAGTTGCCCTTGCCCAGCTCGTTCGTCCACACGATCAGCGTGTTGTCCAGCAGCGACCCGCCGCCGCCCGGCTCCGGCGTCTCGGCCAGCCGCTTCGCCAAGTACGCCACCTGCTCGCAGTACCACTTGTTGATCTTCACCAGCTTCTCTTGCGCCTTCTCGTTCGTGTCCGGTTCGTGCGAAAGCTCGTGGTGGCCCTCGTCCACGCCCAGCCACTTCATCTTGGCCCCGCCCACCGAGTTCGTGATCTGGTAAGACGCGACCCGCGCGAAGTCGGCCGCGAAGCTGTTCACCAGCAGGTCGATCTGCGACTTGCTGATCTGCGGCATGTTGTCGTTCACCTTCTTCATGCCCGGCTCCAGCTTCGGCACCGCGTGGCCCGCGGCGGCGGCGGCCTTCGCCTCCTTCAACTCCTTCTCCATGTCGCGGACGAACGTCGCGTGTTCCTCCAGCAACTTCTTGTCCGCCGCGCCGACGGTGTCGCCGACCTTCTTCAGGTCGTCCTTGATGTCGTCGAGTACGCTGGCGAGCGCTTCGCGGTCCTTCGCCTTGCCATACAGCTTGTTGAACACCTGATACGGATCGTCGAGCGGGGTGAGCGGCTTGTTCGCGGCGGCGTAGCTCCACCGCGTCCAGGTGTCGGCGCGCTCCGGCACCATCACGCCCAGTTCGAGCGACCCGAAGCGCGTCCGGGTGGCGGCGTTCGCTTGAAGGTGGTTGCGAATCTCCTGGTCGATGCTGATGCCCTTCGCCCACCCGGCCGGGGTGTCGGACCCGCCCTGGATGTTGCCGGGGTACAGCTCGATGCCGGTGAGC
>JAYUBA010000651.1:0-1738 GCA_043741075.1 Frigoriglobus sp. | reverse complement strand
CACGCGATCGCAACGGAACGCCTCGCCGTTCCACGTCCGGTCGCGACAATAAGCGGCGCCCCCACCCCGGCCGAGTCCGCCATGCCGCACCGCCCGACGTTCGACGAGTTCGCCGCGCTGGCCCAGGGCCACACCGTCGTGCCCGTGTACCGGCGGCTCACCGGCGACACGCTCACGCCCGTGTCCGCGTTCTGCAAGCTGCAAGAAGGCGACTGGTCGTTCCTGTTCGAGAGCGTCGTCGGCGGCGAGCGCGTCGGGCGGTACAGCTTCCTCGGTGCCGGCCCGTTCCGCACGTTCGAGGCGCACGGCACGCGCACCCGCACCCGCGACGGAAACGGCCCCTGGGTGGAAGCCGAAGCCGCCGACCCGCTCCGCGTACTGGAAGAGATGATCGCCGCGTTCCGCGCGCCGAGCGTGCCGGGGCTGCCGCGGTTCTGCGGCGGCGCGGTCGGGTACGCGGGCTACGACACCGTCCGCTACGTCGAACGACTCCCGAACGCCCCGACCGACGACCGCGGTCTGCCCGACCTGAGCTTCGGCTTCTACGACCGCATGTTCATCTTCGACCAGGCCGCGAAGACGATCCTGGCCGTCGCGCACGCTCGCGTCGGCGCGACCGCGGACCTGCGCGCCGCCTACACCGACGCGTGCCGGGGCGTCGATGAGTTGGTCGAGCGCCTCCAACGCGGCGTCGCGGACTTGCGACTCACGGACATCGACCCGATCCCCGGCGCACAGGGGGTTGACGCCCCCCGCTCCGGGGTCACGTCGAACTTCACCCGGCCCGCGTTCGAGGCCGCCGTCGATAAGGTGCGCGAGTACATCAACGCGGGCGACGCGTTCCAGATCGTCCTCAGCCAGCGGTTCCGCACCGAGACGCGGGCGCGGCCGTTCGACATCTACCGCGCGCTCCGCGTCGTGAACCCCAGCCCGTTCATGTTCTACCTCCGCGCCGGCGGGGTCACGCTCGTCGGCGCGTCGCCCGAAATCATGTGCCGCGTCGAGAACGGCGTCATCACCAACCGCCCGCTGGCGGGCACCCGCCGCCGCGGCGCCACGCCCGAAGAGGACGCGGCGCTCGCGGCCGAACTGGTCGCCGACCCGAAGGAGCGGGCCGAACACATTATGCTCGTGGACCTCGCCCGCAACGATGTCGGTAGGGTCGCGGAATTGGGCAGCGTGAAGATCAGCGACCTGCTCACGGTGGAGCGGTACAGCCACGTCATGCACCTGTCGAGCACCGTGACCGGGAAGCTCAAAGCCGGGCTGACCGCGTTCGACGCGCTCCGCGCGAGTCTCCCCGCGGGCACGCTGTCCGGCGCGCCGAAGGTGCGGGCGATGGAGATCATCGACGAACTCGAACCGCACCGCCGCGGCCCTTACGGCGGGGCCGTCGGCTACGTGGACTTCAGCGGCAACATGGACACATGCATCGCGCTCCGCACGATGGTAATCTTGGGCCAGACCGCTTACGTTCAGGCCGGGGCCGGGTTGGTCGCGGACAGCGTGCCGGCCGCGGAGTACCAGGAAACCGTTCATAAGGCGATGAGCCTGCTGCGCGCGATCGAGGTGGCCGAAACGCAGTTGTAAAACTCTGAACTAACCACAGAGGCACAGAGACACAGAGAAAACCAGAGAATGCATTCTTCAAAACAATTCTTCTCTGGTTTTCTCTGTGTCTCTGTGCCTCTGTGGTTAGTCCTGTCTTTCTCTTCTGAGGTGCCCCAATGCGTCTCCT
>JAYUBA010000650.1:0-1739 GCA_043741075.1 Frigoriglobus sp. | reverse complement strand
AACACATCCTTTGTTCTCTGTTCTCTGTTCTTTGTCCTCTCCCTCTTGTCTTCTTTTGGGCCCTTTGTGCTTTTTTGTGGCCACTCCTCTTACACTTACCAGAGCGTGTATCCGCCGTCCACGACGAGCGTGGTGCCGGTGACGTAACTGCTCGCGTCGCTCGCGAGGAACACCGCGGCCGGGGCGAGTTCGTCCGGTTCGCCCGGCCGGGCCATCGGGATGCGGCCCTCGAACGCCGTCTGGAACTCCGGCTTCTCGCCGAACCAGCGCCGGTTCGGCTCCGTCAGGAACCCGCCCGGCGCGATCGCGTTCACCCGCACCCCGCGCGGTGCCCAGTCCGCGGCCAGCGCCCGCGTCAAGCCGGTCAGCGCGGCCTTCGCGGTTTCGTAGTGCCGCCCGCCGATGCCGGGAATGGACACCCACGGCCCCGCGACGCTCGTCACGTTGACCACCGACCCGCGCCGGCGTTCCAGCATTCCCTTGCACAACTGCTGGCAGCACACCAGCGCGCTCGTCAGGTTCAGGTCGATCAACTGCTGCCACTGGTCGAGCGGCATCTCTTCCGTCGGCAGATCGACGCGGCGCCCGCCGACGTTGTTCACAAGGACATCCACCGGGCGGTTCAGGGTCAGCACCTGCCGGCACGCGGCCCCCGCGCCCGCGGGCGTGGACACGTCGCCGGGCACCACCGCGACCCAACCGCCAAGCGCTTCAAGTTCGCGCCGCGCGGCTCCGAGGGCGTCCGCGTCGCGGCCGATCAGGACGAGGTCGGCCCCGACTTCGGCGAGCGCCTGGGCCAACGCGCGACCTAGCCCGCGGCTGCCGCCGGTGACCACCGCCGTCCGCCCGTCGAGCCGGAACCGGTCCAACACGCCCATGACTTCGACCGTTTTCGCGAGCGGGAGCGGCGCTTCTGCTTACCATATTACGGGCGGAGCCTTCAATTGGAGCGGCCGTGAAGCGGCGCTTCGCCGCGACAGGCCGCGAGGTCAGATGGGGCGAATGATGGCGAAGTGCGACGAAGGGTACCGGTGCGAGGCGTGCGGCGGGGACGTGGAAGTCGTCACGGAGTCCGACCTGTACCTGCGGTTCGTGCTGGGCGAGGTGCCGCTGGAACTGCTGCACCGACTGCGGGAACGGCACGTCCGGTGCAACCCGGCGCTGGCGCAGTACGTCGTCGATCCGGGCTTCGCGCCGGTGGCCTGCGGCGGGCCGTTCGCGAAGTCGGAAATGGATGCGGAATTCGTGGCGGCGGAGGAGCGGCGGGTGTCCCGCGGCTACCGGCGGCTGCTGGCAATCCCCACGCTGGGGCTGGCGGTGCCGGAGTACCCGCTGCACATCACCCCTGACGGAGAAACATCGTGAGAGCGACATTCCTCGCGGTCGGCTTGACGTTCGCGCTCGCACTCCAGGCGTGTGCGGCCGACGAGTCCGGTCCGAAGGCCGGTGAGAAAGTGCCCGCACTGAAGGCGTTCGGCGTCACCGGCAGCGCGGAAGGGAAGGAGACCGACTTCGCGAAGGACCGCAAGGACGAGCCGACGATCTACCTGTTCGTGCAGTGCGGCGAGGGAAACCTCCCGCTCGGCGGGCGGCCGGCGGCGCGGTTCATGAAGGTGCTCGACGAGAAGCTCGGTGACGCGTCCGACAAGGCCGCGGTCGTGGCCGTGTGGCTCGGCGAGAAGGCGTTCGACAAGCACAAGGAGTACCTGCCGAAGTTCCAGATGTCGCTGAAGTTGGAG
>JAYUBA010000649.1:0-1741 GCA_043741075.1 Frigoriglobus sp. | reverse complement strand
AACCCGGAGCGTCAGCGACGGGGTACGTCCGACGCCCCGGCAACTCCGACGGAGTTTCATAAACCTTGTCCGCCTCGCTTACCTTCCTTGGCCTACTTCACTAATACTATACGCAAGTTCAGATTCGTCAATGCTGGGAGGTTGAAAATCGGGCCGGTCAGAAGATGAACTGCAGCCGCGCCTGAATGGTGTCGTGGTCGCGGAACAGCCCCCGCGGGCCGGCGCCCAGGCGCACCGGGCGGCCGAACCACGCGTGCTCCCAGTTGAACTGCACCCGCACCCACTTGTTCATGTACCAGTTGAACCCCAGCGTCATCTCGGTCGCCTCGTCGCTCACCGCCGCCGGGTCGGCGAGCCGGGCGTTCCCCTTCGCGAACACCTCGTCGCCCACCCGCAACCGCGACACGCGGCCGACGAGTTCCCATGCGCCGAGACCGGCCCGCCCGCGGCGCGGGTCGAACGGCCGCAGCGGGTCGATCGCCTGCCCGTACCCGGTCCGCTCCTCGCCGGTGAGAAGGTACGTCATCTGGGCGTAGTAGCCGTCGAACGGCACGTCGATGCTCAGCCGCGCCGGCGCGCCGGTCGCCGCCGGGCGCACCCGCTGGTCCATGCGGAAGTACTGGGCCGCGAACCCGAACCCGGCGTAAAAGTATAGCACCTCCGGACTCCACCGGATGCGACGGCCGTCGGCAATCACGCTGCTGTTGAACTTGAAGAACGGGACGCTCGCCGGGGTTCTTAGCACCAACGGGTTGATCGCCTCGAACTGGTAGCCGCCGTTCACCGACGCCCCGATCTGGAACCGCCGCAACGGGCTGTCCTCCCACCACGCGAACGGCCGGATCGCCACGCGGGCGGTCGCGTCCTTCGCCTTGTTCGTGTCCGTGTCGCCGTCCCGGACACCGTTGCCCACAGCCAACCCGTAGTCGAGCACGCCGTCGAGTAGGTTCTGGCCGTGAATCATCGCGCCCACGTCGCGGGCCGGCACGAGTTGGTCGATGATCGACCGCTCCACGAACGGCGTGAACCGGTCCTGGGCCAACTGCTCGTAGCTGAACGGTTGCTTGAACTTGCCCGCGGTGAACTGGAACGCCTCCCAGTAGCGGACGTTCAGGTAGCCGTCCACGAATCGCGTCTGGCCCTGGCCGAAGTCGGTCAGGAAGCGGAACTCGTAGTTCTCGAACAGGGTCGCTTCCAGGCCGATCCGCGCCCGCCGGACCGCGAACGTGTCGATGTCCGTCGTGTCTGAACGTTCGAGGGCGTCGCGGTAATCGGCCTGCACCTGTCCGGTGAACCGGAGGCTGAACCGCTTGTCGGCGGAGCGCAGGTAGAACATGTCGTCCCAGCCGGCGACGGGAACCGCCTTCGGTGCCGCCTCCGCCTTCCCCTCCGCTCCCGCGACCGCCCCACTCTTCTCCGGCGGCGCGGGCGGTGCCGCTTCCCCACCCGCCGCAACTTCCGCCGGAACCGCATCCCCAATCGGAACGGGCGGCTGGGCGCGGGCGGCGAGCGACATACTGAGGACCGACGCGAGAGCGAGAACGGACGCGCGAACCCTTGCCACCATTCACCCCCGCCCCGACTTGAGTGAAACCGCCCGGTACTCGCTCGACAGATGGAAACCGGGCGGACTCTGCCGACTGTACGGACTGTACCGGTATCGACGCCGCGCGCCGCGCGACTTGAGCCGTCACCCGTTCTGATTCACGCCGCGGAACCGTTGAAGGCTCGCGTCCGGGTG
>JAYUBA010000648.1:0-1742 GCA_043741075.1 Frigoriglobus sp. | reverse complement strand
CCGGGGCGACCGCCGGCGGCCGGGCGACGTGGCGGTCGTCGTGGTGCCGCCCGAGGAGTCGGAGGCGTTCGAGTTCCAGCCGGCGTGGCCGTTGAAAGTCAGCCTGCGCGACCTCGACAACCCGGACGTGATCGACCGCCTCGCCCGCCGGGACGGGCTGCAACTCCGCCGCCGGGCCTACCGCGGGCTGCGGACGATGCTCCGCCGGGCCTACGGCCAGAAGAAGCACAAGGGCGGGTACTACCGCTTCGCCCCGCACTGGTGGCACTCCGGCGCGCTGACCTACGAGGAGCCGCCGCGCCGCGCCGACGGCCTGCCGACGGCCCGCCGGGTCGGGCCGTGGTACGCCGTCGTCTTCCGGCCGCGCGTCCGCCAGCAGTTCCACGCCATGCTCCGGGCCGTCGAGATCGACGAGGGCATCGTGGACGACGGCGTCCCGTCCCGGGCGGTCGAGCGGGTCGTCCGGGCGCTGTTCGAGATTTACGACAAGCACGACGGCCGGCGGCGGGCCGAGGACCACCTGTTCCGGCTGATCCCGCGCGTCCGGACGATCATCCACGAGTGCCAGCCGGACGTGCCGCGGACCACCCGCCGGCGGGAGACCGGGTTCGACGAGACCCAGTACGTCGAGTTGTGCCGGGCGCGCGTCCTGCACGTCTTCAAGGACGACGGCGAAAGCGACCTGGTGGCCGACGTGCCGTACGACTCGTCCTGGGAGCCGGCCCCGTCCGCCGACTACCGCTAACGCGATCCGGGTATGGGGTGTCTCAGAAGTCAGGCGGGGCGACCGATGGTCAGCGTGTGGGTGTTTAACGGCGGGGGTGATTTCCCGGCCGCGACACTGAACCAGGCTCCGCACCTGACCAGACCAGGAGTTGAGCTTGGCCGCAAGGGGCTGGGGCTGGGGTTCGGGGCCGGCCAATGGTAGAATCTTTCCAGCACCCGACGCGACAGGAGAAGGCCGATGACTCCCACTCCCGATGACCAACCGCCGACCTGGGTCCCGGCCCCGGTTCCCGTGCACCCCGACCTGCTGGCGTGGGCCAAGCAGACGTTCGACATGCGCGAGTTTATGGACGGCGTGCGAGAGATTGAAGCGACCGGCGGTAAGCCGCTGGAGTCGTTTATTGCCGAGATCGAAGCCGCAGCTCGTGGGTCGTGAGTGCGGCCTCCGGCGAGCCAGGCGGATACCGCGTCTCCTACACGGGCCGGGCGCAGGAACGCCTCGTCGAACTGGCAGCCGTAGCGAAGGCGCGGGGCGATGGCGAAGACTACCTGGCCGCCCTGCGGGAGTTCGACCGGCGGCTCCGAGTCTACCCGCAGTTCGGCGATCCCCTCGCCGATTTGCTAGCCGGGGCTGGGCAGGTGCGGCTCGGGGCGGTACAGCCCCTGGCGATGCGGTACGGGGTGTTCGAAGCGCGGAAACTGGTACTGGTGGGGGCCTTGCCGGTCCTACTTGGGCGTCGGGCTGAAGGGTTGAGGCCCGCCTAATCCGGTGCTACATCTGACCCATACCCGATACCCCACACCCGATACCCCAGAGCGAATCGATGCCCAGCCACTTCTCCACTCTTGGCATGGCCGTGGACGGGGAGGACGAGTTGCTCCAACTCGCCGAGGCGATCGGCCCGCTCGCCCAGCCGGTCGGGTTCGACGGCGGGACGTACTTCCACTGGCACGACCCCAGCGGGGCGGAGCTTTGGCTCCAGGTCAACGCGGACAACGAGTTCACCGGCATCAGC
>JAYUBA010000647.1:0-5946 GCA_043741075.1 Frigoriglobus sp. | reverse complement strand
TAAGCCCCCTGTGCGTGAATCGCGGCGCGCAGAGGCCGAAGCCACAGGGGGCTTACGCCCCCCGCTCCGGGGCGGTCACTTCTGCTGAAGGTACTTCTCGAACCACGCGAGGTCCCATTCCATCTTCGCGGTGCGGAACGCGAGCGTGCCCAAGCCGTGCGGCTGACCGGGGTACACGCACAGTTGCGTCGGCACGTTCTTGTACTCCTTCAGCGCGCGGTACAACATGCGGCTGTGACCCGGCGGGCAGCGGTCGTCGTTGCCGCCGACGTGGATGAGCGTGGGCGTGGTCACGTTGCCGATGCCGTAGATGGGCGAGGTCTTCTTGTAGAGGTCCGGCTGCTCCCACGGCAGCCCCTTCTTGAACACGATCGGGTACGCCGGCTCGTCGTTGAAACCCCACTCCGCGACCGTGTCCAGGATGCCCGCGCCGCTACTGGCGGCCTTGATCTTCACCGGCGGGTTCTTCATCGTGATGAGGCAATTCGTGAGGTAACCGCCGTTGCTCCAGCCCATCACCGCGACCCGCTCCGGGTCCGCGATGCCCTCTTTGATGAGGTGCTGAATGCCGGCGATGATGTCCTTCACGTCGAGGTCGTTTTCGTTGCCGACGAGGTCGGTGAGGAACTTATCGCCGTAGCCGGTGGAGCCGCGGTAGTTGGGGCACAGCACCGCGTAGCCCTTCGCGGCGAAGTACAGCCGGCCGTTGTGCGGGTCGAACCGGAGGTCGTTGTAGCTGGCGGTGGTCGGCCCGCCGTGGATGGCGACGACCAGCGGCAGCGGCGTGTCGCCCTTCTTCCAGCCGAACGGCAGTTCGAGTGGCCCGCCGACGGACGCGCCGTCCGGTGCCTTCCAGGTGACGTGTTCGATTTTGGGGAACTTCCAGTCCGCGGTGTGCGGGTTGGGGTTGACGAGAGAAATGCGATCCTTTCCGAGAGCGGACTCGAGTTCGGGGAAACCGTCCGCAGTACTGCGAATCACACAGGGAGGTGTGCCGCCGTCAGGCAAGGCATCGAACGCGTAAATGACGGTGCCGGAGGGACGAAATGCGTACCCCTGACGCGCGTCTGTGTTGTGGAAGAGGAAGCCGACATTTCCCTTTGAATCGCACATCGCCATCAACACATCGGGCTTCCTCTTGGCACCCGGCGCCGCATTTCCAGACAGCCATCGTAATGGGCTACCGTAGCCCCTAACCTGTGTATCGCCCTTGCGCGGCATCCGATCCGTCGTCCACGTCCCTTCCTTCAGTTCACCGATGATGATCTCGGCCGGATACGCGTCGAAGATGGCGCAGAAGGCGAACCGCGTGCCGTCGGGGTTCCACGCCAGCCCTTCGAGCCATGCGTAGGGCGACGCGGCCTTCGCCCGGTACACGTCCGTCGGCGGGGTGGTGATCTTGCCGCCACCCCACACGTCCACGCGCGACTCGCCCTCGGACTTCACCACCGTGTCGTCAATGGCACTCACCATCGCGACCTTCTTGCCGTCGGCGGTGACCGCGAACTCGCGGATGTAGCGGTTGTCGGCCAGCACCTTCTCCGGCTTGCCTTCGCCCTTCACGGAGTACAGTTCGCTCACGGTGCGCTTGCCGTGCCCGTACTCGATCTTGTCGAACTTCGTGCGGAGCGCGGAGAAGTCGTCCTTATCGGTCGCGGTCGCGTCGATGGTGTAGAACACCGCGTCCGCCTTCGGGGCGTAGTCGTAACCGACGACGCCGGCCTTCACGTCGGTCACCGCGACCGGCTTGCCGTCGAGCGGCACCTTCCACACCTGCGGCTTGGCCTTCGCGCCGCGGGCGGCGAGGACGTAGATCGCCTTCCCGTCGGCGCTCCACTTGGGGTGGCTGTCGTTGGCGCGGTCGCTGGTGAGTTGCTTCGGCTTGCCCTTGCCGTCGGTGTCCACGACCCACAGGTCCGTCTTGCGGTTGTCGGCCTTCTTGTCCCACGTCGCGAGGGTGTACGCGACCCGCTTGCCGTCCGGCGACAGCGCGATTTCGGTGATGGTGTTCACGCTCGCGTAGTCGGCGGGGGTGATGTCGTGCGTGCGCTCCGGCGGCGCGGCCGACAGCCGGCCGACGGCGACGACGAGCAAAAGGGCCACAAGCGCGCGGCGCATGGTACGGCTCTCCGTGCGAGGAACCCAGGGCGTTGCCCTGGGCTGATGAAGCGCAGGCTTTCAGCCTGCATCGTATTGTTTTCGCCCTGAAAGGGCGGGATTCCTCAGCCCAGGGCACCGTCCTGGGATCGCTCGTGCCTATTCATCGCCCTCCGGCTCCGCCGTGTCCGGGTGGTACTTGCGGATCAGCTTGCGCACGGTGGCGCGGGCGAGGCCGAGCCATCGCGCCCCTACCAACCGGTTGCCGTCCACCTGCCGCAGCACCTCGTCGAGTACCGCCGGTTCGACAGCCTCGATGAGCTTCAGGTGCAGGTCGGCCGGTTCGCGGCCGTCGAGCGCCTGCACCTGCTCGCGCACCCACTCCGCGACCAGCGACCGTAACCGCTCGACGGTCGAAGCCGGGCCGGCCGCGGTGCTCGGTTCGGGGAAGTGCTCCGGCCGCAGCGGGCCGCCGCGGGCTTCGATGGCCGCGTGTTCGAGCGCGTTGCGGAGTTCGCGCACGTTGCCCGGCCACGGCCGCGCCTTCAGGAACGCGACCGTATCCGCCGCGAGCGCGCCGCCGGGGTTCGCCACGCCGAACTTGCAGAGGAAGTGTTCGGCCAAAAGCGGGATGTCGTCCACGCGGTCGCGGAGCGGCGGCAGGTGAATCGGGTACACGTTCAGCCGGAAGAAGAGGTCGTGCCGGAACGTCCCCTCGCGCACCGCGGCGGAGAGGTCCGCGTGCGTGGCCGATACGACCCGCACATCGACCGCGTGCGACTCGCTCCCGCCGACCGGTTGCACCTCCTGGCGCTCCAGCACGCGGAGCAACTTCGCTTGCACCGGCAGAGGAATATCGGCCAGCTCATCGAGGAACACGGTGCCGCCGTCGGCGAGCGTCAGCAGGCCGTCGCGCGGCCTGTCGGCACCGGTGAACGCGCCCTTCACATGGCCGAACAGCTCGCTCTCCACGAGGTTCGGGTTGTACGCGGCGACGTGCGCCACGAGCAGCGGCTTGCCTCGCCGCGGGCTGTTCGCGTGGACCGCGCGGGCGACCAACTCCTTCCCGGTGCCGCTCTCGCCGGTGACGAGCACGCACGCGGCCGTCGGCGCGACGAGCGCGATGCGCTTGAACACCGTCTGCATCGCGGGGCTGCGCCCGATGATGGCATCGGGAGAAGAGTCCGGTTCCTCCGCGCGCCCATCCCACCCCGTCGCTGACGCTCCGGGTTCGCCCTGCTTCGAAAGCGCCCGCTTGGCGGCGTCGAGCGCCTGGGCCAGCTCGAACGGCTTGGCGAGGTAGTCGAACGCCCCGCCCGCGACGGCCCTGACCGCGGTGTTCAGGTTGCCGTGCGCGGTGATGACGACGACCGCCGCGGCCGGTGCGACCTTCTTGAGTTCGCCCAGCGCGGTGAGGCCGTCCATGCCGGGCAGGCGCACGTCGAGGAACACCACGTCCGGCGGGTGCTGCTTGGCCTTCGCGAGACCGTCTTCGGCGGTGGCGGCGACCGCGACGCGATACCCCTCGCGCTCGAACGCCCGCCGCAGCGCCCACGCGATCGCCTCCTCGTCGTCGATAATCAGGATGGAATGGGGCATGAGGTGATTGTACCGCAGAGTTCAAGCTGGTAGGGCAGGCAGACGTAGTCCGTGTTCGGCGATGAAGCCAGTGATCTCGTGCATCACCCATCCTCTTGAAGCCCGGAGGCGTTCGTGCGAACCGTCGATGAATTGAATCCAGAGGTCCAGTTCTTCGAGCCGACGGGCGAGCGACGAGCCGGCAAACGCGCGCAACTCGTCTGCCGACACCGCGAGCGGCTCGACCTTCAGAGCCGTGAGCTTGTGTAAGCCCGTGTTCGCGGCCAGAGCGTGAAGCAATACGCCAGCAACCGGTCGCCACTCCAATTCTTCGCGACGGTGTGAGGAACCAGACAGCACCGTTCCCTCACACGCGAGCGCATCGAGCCGCGGAAGGTATCCGCATCGCGCCACCGCGGTTTCGTACCCTGCCGCGTCGTGCAGACGTAGGACGCGCGGGCACACGAACGGCCACCACGCCGGCCACCCGTCAAGGAACACCGCCGCGTCCAGTTGGTGGAAACGGCTCGGTAAGCCATCAGTTCCGCGACCCTTCGGCCGGGTCACATGACAGGCCATCGGGTAAGCAGTTTCGATTTGCTGGCCGAGGCGAAATCGTTCCTGTCGCAGTTGTGCCCTCTCGTCTGGCCGTAGGTGTCCTCGTGAAATCTGCACTGAGAGACGAATGAACTGCGCGTAGTCCTCGTGGCCGTGCTCCTGAAGCCAGTCGGCGTACACCAGGCGCGGAGTGTCGTCGTCCGGGTGGTCGAAGATCGCGTCGAGGAGGGCGTCGGCTTCGGGGTGCATGGGTCGCCTCACTCCACTTCTTCCCACACGCTGCTACTCGCGCCGATCTCTTCAAAGTGCGTGAGCATCCGCTGGTAGAACGCGTCGTTCGCGAGTGTGGCGCTGTCGCCGATCACGAGCAACTTGCGGCGGGCGCGCGTCAGCGCCACGTTCGTCCGCCGCGTGTCGGATAGGAAGCCGATCTTGCCTTCGGGATTGGAACGGACGAACGAGACGACGATCGCTTCCTTCTCGCGACCCTGGAAGCCGTCCACGCTGTCGATTTCCAGACCCGGCACGTCGGCGAAGCGTTCGCGCAACAAGCGCACCTGTGCGCGGTACGGCGTGATGACGCCGATCTGCGTCGGGAGCACGCCCGCGGCGAGCAGCGCGCGAACCTTCTTCACCGCGAGCGCCGCTTCTTGCACGTTTCGCCGGCTGCCGGTGTCCTCTTCGAGTTCCTCGTCGTAGCTCGCGCCGGCCGTGTCGATGAACTGCACCGGCAGTTCGGTGAGCGGTTCGGCGGTCACGCCGGGCAGGTCGCACAGGCGGTGGTTCGCGACGCTCGCGTGCGCGACCAACTGGCCGTCGTAGAACTCCGCGTTCGAGAAGCCCATGATCGCCGCGTGCATCCGGTGCTGCACGGTGAGCAACCGCGACACGTCCGGCCCGGAGCGGGCGACGAGCCGTTCCATCAAGCTGATCGACAGCCCGCGCTCGGCGGCTTCGGGCGAGATGATCGTGGGCGGGAGCTGGCAGTGGTCGCCCGCGAGGACGAGCTTGTTCGCGCGGAGCAGCGGCACCCAGTTCGTCGGCTCCGTGGACTGGCACGCCTCGTCGATCACGACGACATCGAACCGGCGCTGGCCGAGGAGTCGGCTATCGAGGCCGGTGAGCGTGGCGCACACAACCCGCGCCTCGTCGAGCACGCGCTCGACCGCGAGCGCTTCGAGCTTGCGCGCTTCGGAGAGCATGTCGCGGGCATCTTTGCGGAGCGCGGACTTCTCGCCCGGTTGCGGCTTGTCGCGGGTCCACTTGTCGGCCTGGCGGAACAGCGCGAGCGCGTCGCGTGCGACCTTCCGCGCCTGCCGCGCGTCCGCGTGTTTCTCGGCGAGGATGTCGATGGCGCGCGCGCGCAGTTCCGGCATGATCCGCGCCGGGTGGCCGAGCCGCACCGGGAGTTCGCCGGCCGCGAGCAGCTTTTCGAGCAGGTTATCGACCGCGTGGTTGCTCGGCGCGCACGCCAGCACCGTATCGCCGTTCGCGACCGCCGCGCGGATGAACTCGACGACGGTGGTGGTTTTGCCCGTGCCCGGCGGGCCGTGGATGATCGCGAAGTCCTTCGCGGCGAGTGCGAACGCGACCGCGGCGCGCTGGGGTTCGTTGAGGTGGTATCGGGAGAGCGAGGCTCCTGCCGAGCCACTCTGGGGTTCGTTGAGGTGGTATCGGGAGGGCGAGGCTCCTGCCGAGCCGTCTTCGTGCGGC
>JAYUBA010000646.1:0-5948 GCA_043741075.1 Frigoriglobus sp. | reverse complement strand
GACAGGCGGAAGGAGTCACTCCACTCGCATCGCTTCCCCCCCACCCGGCGGCGAAGCGCCGCCGACCTCCCCCTCCAGGGGGGAGGTCAAGACCGCCGCGCCAACACGAGCGCCCCGTCACGACAGGAGCAGTTCCAAATCCTCGCGCTTCAAGTCGGTGATGACGTTGCCACCGCCGAGGATCGCGTCGGCCAACTCCCGCTTGCTCTGCTGAAGGGCCAGCACCTTCTCCTCCACCGTGCCGCGGGCGATCAGCCGGTACGCGAACACCGGCTTCGTCTGGCCGATGCGGTGGCTGCGGTCGATCGCCTGCGCCTCCACCGCCGGGTTCCACCACGGGTCGAGCAGGAACACGTACTCGGCCGCCGTCAGGTTCAGCCCCACCCCGCCCGCCTTCAGGCTCACCAGGAATAGCCGGCAGTCCGGGTCCGTCTGGAACCGCTCGACGCGGGCCGCGCGGTCGCGGGTCCGGCCGTCGAGGTACTCGTAGGTCACCCCCGCCGCGTCCAGCCGCGCCTTCACGATGCTCAGCAGCGACGTGAACTGCGAGAACACCAGCGCCTTGCGCCCGCTCTCGGCGAGTTCCGTGAGCTGCGGGAGCAGCACGTCCAGCTTCGCGCTCCCCTCGCCGACCCGCTTCTTGTCGATCAGGCCGGGGTGGCACGCCGCCTGCCGCAGCCGCAGCAGCGCTTCGAGCACCTGAATCTTCGACCGCCCCAGCCCGACCTTGTCCACGTGCGCGAGCAGCGACCGGCGGTAGTGCTCGCGCAGCTCGTCGTACAGCGTCCGCTGCTCCGCTTCGAGGTCGCAGTACACCGTCTGCTCGGTCTTCGCCGGCAGGTCTTTGGCGACCTGATCCTTGGTGCGGCGGAGGATGAACGGGCGCAGCGCCTTGGCGAGAATCTCGCGCGTTTCCGGGTCCGGGTTGCGGGTCGCCACCGCGCCGCCGACGAGGGCCGCGCGGCCGAGCATACCGGGGTTCAGGAACTCGAACAGCGTCCACAGTTCGCCGAGGTGGTTCTCGACCGGCGTGCCGCTGAGCGCGAGCCGGTGGTCGGCGTTGATGAGCCGCACCGCCTTGGCCGTTTCGGTTTCGGCGTTCTTGGCCGCCTGCGATTCGTCCAGGATGCAGGTGTCGAAGCGGAACGCGGCGAACAGCGCGGCGTCCTTGCGGAGCGTGCCGTAGGTGGTCACCACGAGGTCGTAGTCTTTGAACGCGGGCGTCGTCCGGTCGCGGGTCAGGCCGGTGTGGTCGAGCACCTTCAGCGCCGGGGCGAACCGCGCGGCCTCCTGCTTCCAGTTGAACACCAGCGACTTGGGCACGACCACCAGCGCCGGCCCGGTGCGCTTCTCGGCGAGCAGGGCGAGCACCTGCACCGTCTTGCCCAACCCCATGTCGTCGGCCAGGCAACCCCCGAAGCCGAAGGCGCGGAGGAACTGGAGCCAACCCAGCCCCTCGCGCTGGTACTCCCGCAGCTCGCCGCGGAAGCCCTCCGGCGGATCGACCGGGGCGACGCCCTCGAACTGCTTCAGCCGGTCGCGGGCGCGGGCGAACTGCGCGTCGAACGTCACCTCCGGCCGCGACGCGAGCAGCGCGTCCAGCACCCCCACCTGGGCCTGCGAGAATCGGACGTTGTCGCCCTCCACGGTCCCCATGCGGGCGAGCAGGCCGTACTTCTTCAGCCACTCTTCCGGCACCATGCCGACGGTGCCGTCGTCGAGGGCGATGCTCGTCTCGCCGCGTGCGAGCGCCGCGAGCAGTTGCGGGAACGCGACCGCCTGCCCGCCGAAGTCGGCGGTCGCGTTCAGGTCGAACCAGTCGCGGCCGGAGCGGACGGCCATCTTGAACGTGCCCGCCTGGCGGTACAGCTTCCCGTCGGCCTCCACCTGCCAGCCGGCGACGACCAGGTCGCGGACCAGCTTCGGGAGCGCGGCCGGCTTCAACTGGAGCCGCTGCCCGCCGTCCGACCAGCCGGGCCGCACGCCCAGCCGGCTCAGGCGCTGGGCGGCGGCGGCTTCCGCGGCGGCGTCGCGCAACACGAACCGCTTCTCCTCCGGGAGGAACACGCCGCGCCCCGGCGCGCCCGCGGGGATGGTCCGGTCGGCGTAGTTGAACGACAGCTCGGCGAAAAGGGTCGGGTCGCGGTACTGCTGCTTGGGCGCCTTCACCACGAGCCGCGGGCGGGGCGCCACCGCCTCCTCGGTGTAGCGCAGTTCTTCGGGCAGGTCGAGCCTCGGCAGGCTGGGCATCTGGAGCAACTGGCCGAGCAGGTCGTCGGACCGGCCGACCGGGACGGTGATGGTCCCGACGCGGCGCAGGATCGGCACCCACGGGAACGCGCCGGCGTCGTCGAGGCGGGCGAACCGGCCGTCCCAGAACACCAGCCCCGGAACGACGAGTGCCGGCTGCGCGAGCGACATCGTCCGGTCGCCGCGCGTCAGCCCGCCCGCGAGCACCCAGTTCTTCCCGGCGCGGTCGCGGGTCACGCCGACGCCCAGTTGCCAGGGCGGGTCCAGGTCGGGAGCCGCGTCTTCCAGCAGAACGGGCAGGTGCGAGGCGCGGCGGAGCCGGACGCGCCCGGACGCGGCGAGCAGCGGGAGGGCGGTGTCGAGGAGCGGCCCCGCGAGGCGGTAGCGGAGGACGCCGTAGCTGGAGTTGGAATAGCCGCCGGAGTACCCGTAGATGTCGCCCCGCTCGGCCCCGCCGAGGAGCGAGAGGAGGTGCCGGTCGATGGGGTCGGTCAGCGCCTCGATGTCCGCGGGCGAGAGGGATTGCGCCTTCGGCTTGCCCCACTCGCTGTTCTTCTTCCGCTCCTGGAAGTTGATCTCCAGCACCAGCTTCTTCGCCTGCTCGCTGGCCGGGACATCGACGACGAAGAGGAGCCGGCGCTCGGCCGCCGTCCGGTGTCGCGCGCGGTCGGCGGCGGTCGGCTGAACCTCGCGGCTGAGGGCGGCGAGTTGGTCCTTCCAGTCGTCGTTCGGGCGGCGCGGGGCGGCGGGCGGAACGTGCGGGCGGACGAACGGGGAGATGAACGGGCTGGGGAGGTCGTCCCCGTCGTCCCCGTCCAGGACGAGCCGGTTCGCGGAGCCGGCGAACCCGCGCCCCTCGGCGGCCATCACGGTGGCCCAGATGTGCTTGCACACGGCCCCGTGGTCGCCGGCGTAGGGACAGGTGCAGTAGGCGCGAACGGTCCGCCCGTCGAGTTCCAGATCGACCTCGTAGTCCTCTGTTCCTTCGACGACGGCGAACACCTGTCGGGAGTTGACGGTGTCCAGGGTCACGGCCCCGGTGCGGAAGTACTCGCGCCCGCGGTCGCGGATCGTGGCGGGTACTTGCGACGACAGCGAAGTGGTGAGTCCCATGCGGACATTCTACCGACCCGCCGACCGCGCTGAGAAGTGCCGACCGGCCGGGTAAATCCGTAACGAAACGGGAACGGCCCGCGACGGGGCGTCGCGGGCCGTTCGAGCGGACGCGCGGGGAATCGAAGGAGCAGAATCTCAGACCACCACAAATCGCCTCATTTCTAAGCAATTCCGCAATTCACGCCATCGTCGTTCCGACCAAAACAGTGCCCGAATTGCATGTGCAGTTGCATGTGGCGGCTGAGCATCGCCAAAGCCTACTGCTTGTGGGATGCCGCATCCAGCGTGTTCCCAGCAGCGAACCCGCGACCGGAAGACGACAGTCACACGATGACCCCCGCCGAGGCGATGTCCGCGTCGGTGCTCGAATGGGCTGTTGGCGGGGGTAGAATCCGCTCATCCGAACCACCCCGACGAAGCACCACGCAGGCACCGCCCATGTTCGACCAGATCAAAGAAGAGATCAAAGCGGACTACTACCAGCAGAACTTCCCGAACGACGGGCAGCGGTTCCTCGCGTGGTATCTGCGCAACATCCACCAGCGGGACATGAACCAGACCCGCGACGACATCACGGACGGCGCGGACGACAAGCAGATCGACGCCGTGGTGATCGACGACGAGCGGGAAACCATCTACGTCCTGCAAGGCAAGTTCATCGGCAGTGACAAGGTGGACGCCGAACCGCTGCGCGAAGTGCTGTCTGCCTGGGTGCAGTTGAAAGACCCGGCGCGGTTGCAGGAGGTCGGGAACGCCAAGCTCAAGCGGAAGCTGGCAGACATCTCGCGGGCGATGGAGGACGAATACGAACTGTGTTTTGAACTCATCACCACTTCTTCGCTCGCCCCGTCCGCGCAGAACGATCTTGCGACCTTCCAGAAGCAGCTTGCCGACCTGTCCGAGAAGGACGACATCGCCTCGCAGTTGAACCTTGTCGATGCCGACGAACTGCGCCGCCGCTACGATCTCGCCCTTGAGCGGGACAACCCCATCGTGAAGCACACCTTCACGCTGGGCGCGGGGAAGTTCATGCTGATGACCGTCGCGGGGACTCAAGCCGTCGTTGCGGCACTCCCGCTGAAGGAGTGCATCACCATCCCCGGCATCAAGGACGGCACCCTGTTCCAGAAGAACGTCCGGCAGTCGCTCGGCTTGAACAACGCCGTGAACAAGGGCATCAAGGGCACGATCTACGGCGACAAGCACCGCGACTTCTTCTTCTTTCACAACGGCGTCACCGCCATCTGCAACAAGATGGCGGTGGAAGGCGACAAGCGGATCGTCCACGGGCTGAGCGTGGTCAACGGCTGCCAGTCGCTGAACACCATCCTGTCGTGCAGCGAGCGGGTGAAGTCGCTGGACGATACCTACGTCCTGTTCCGGTTCTACGAGATCCCGCAGCGTGATCGTGCCGACCGCATCAGCATCTCGACAAACTCGCAGAGCGCGGTGAAGCCGCGCGACTTGCGGAGCAACGACAAGCGCGTGCTGACCCTGAAGAAGGCTTTCGAGCAGAAGTACCCGACCGGCTACCTGGCGACCAAGCGCGGCGAACTCGCCACCATTAAAGCCGAGAAGGACAAGAAGTGCGTGCTTGACCTGTCCGACCTGGGCAAGTACCTGATGGCGTGGCACTCCCAACGCCCGAACTCGTCCTACAGCGAATCCCGGATCTTCGACAAGTATTTCGAGCAGTTGTTCAAGCGCGACCGCGATTATAAGCCGGAAGACGCGCAGGCGATGAACATCTGGATGCAGGAGATCATGAAGGGCTGGAACTCGGAGAATTCGTTCGGGTTGAACGAAGACCTGCTGGCGATGAAAGCCTACGCGCCGTACCACCAGCTTTACGCCGTGTCGATGTGCTTCGCCATCAGCAACAACTTGGGCGACCGCGTGCCGAGTCCCCACCGTTGCTACGAACAGGCGTTGAAGAACGGGCTGGTGTCTCAAATCGTGGAGATCGCGGCGATGTCGCTGAACTCCGCTCTGGACGCCGCCGCGAACGAGCCGCAACCGGCTGGGCGCACCTTCAGCGCGCACAACTGGATCAAGGCGAAGGGCTGCCTGTCCAACATCAACCAAGCCATCCGTGGCTACTTCAACATGCTGCCGACGTTGCCGGGGGGCGGGAAGGAACTGAGCAAGCGGTTGAAGGAGGGGCTGGTGATCCCCGCCGAAGATTTCGAGTATCGTTGGGCGGCTGACTGACGCCTCGACTGACGGCGGGTGCAACACCAGCCTCACCAATGCCTGGTACGGATGGCATCACCACCTGCTGAAGAAGAGGGCGATCTCTGGGAAGTGGATTGGCACGTCGCCCGGCTTTGGGCGGCCCGGCGGCACTCGCTCGCCGAGCAAGCGGTCGCACTCGGCGCGAGTGAGTCAGCTCTCACCTTCTTGTCGGTGTGCCGGTTACCGCGTGCCGGCCACCACATCGAAGACCTCGCCACCGTCGCCGCGATCATCGGCGTCCCGGTCGAGGTGTTGCGCGGCCTGCTCGCGGGCGGGCGGAAGCCGTGAAGGTGGACCGGGCCGCGCCGCCGGTCGGAGGCGGACCGTGAGCGACAACGGCGAGCGAC
>JAYUBA010000645.1:0-1743 GCA_043741075.1 Frigoriglobus sp. | reverse complement strand
GACGGTCCTCTGGGCCGGGTACACCGGCGGGTTCTACCTGGCCGCGGGCGACATCGACGGCGACGGCCGGGCCGAACTGGTGGTGGCCGCCGGCGCGGGCGCCCCGCCGGTCGTCGCGACGTTCCGGGTGGGCGGCGGCGGGCTGCAACTCCAGGCGGTCTTCACCGCGTTCGACGCCGGGTGGTACGGCGGCGGCATCCGGGTGGCCGCGGGCGACCTCAACCACGACGGGTACGCGGACGTGGTGGTGACCACGGCCTCGGGCCTCGGCGCGGTGGCGACGTACAGCGGGGCCGACCTGCGGCGCGGCACCGCCAAGTACCTGTTCGCCCCCTTCGTCCCCCTGCCCGGCTCCCCCTACGGGCTGAGCGCGGCCGTCGGCGACATGGACGGCGACGGGTACGCCGACCTGGCCCTGACGTTCGAGCGCGGCGGCCCGGCGGTCGTGGCGGTGTGGTCCGGGGCGGCGCTGAGCCGCAAGCCCAACACCCCGGCCGACCAGATTCCCGCGGTCGCCGTATTCCTCGCCCTGCCGGACGACACCGCCGGGGCGCGGCTGGCGATGCGCGACCTGGACGGCGACGGCCGGGCCGACCTGGTGGTCGCCAGCGGGAACCCGTCGAACCCGGTCGTCCGCGCGTTCACCCTCGCCCAGGCGGTCGGTGGGGGCGGGGCGTCCGCCTACCCCCTCGGCTCCGCCACTTCGAGCGGCATTTACGTCGGCTGACCGGCACTCGGTCGCCCGAAGGGGAACGCTCGACACCCCTGTGCTTGCGCTCGAACTGGTAATGCGGACCGTGGCACCCGGCCGCGCGACCGGGTATGCTGCCGGCTCCCCCGCCGCTCCCCGCACCCGTTCGAGCGCCCGATGCAAACCCGGTTGAAGGTCCAGCTCTCCGCGTTCATGTTCCTCCAGTACTTCATCTGGGGGTCGTGGTACGCAAGCCTCGGCGCGTACCTCGCGAACGCGCTCAAGTTCGGCGGCGAAGAGATCGGCCTCGCCTACGGCGCGTTCGCCATCGGGTCGATGATCGCCCCGTTCTTCGTCGGGCTGGTCGCCGACCGGTACTTCGCGTCGGAGCGCATCCTCGGCGCGCTCGGCCTTCTCGGCGGGGCGGTGCTGTTCGTGCTGCCGCAGGCGGACACGTTCGGCACGTTCTACCCGCTGCTCATCCTGTACTGCGCCACGTTCGCGCCCACGCTCGCGCTGGGCAACTCGCTGTCGCTGCACCACCTCACCGACGCGAAGAAGGACTTCCCGCGGGTGAAAATCTTCTCCGCGCTCGGGTGGATCGCCGGCGGCGTGACGCTCAGCCTGATGAGCGGCGAGCGGTCGGCGGTCCAGTTCTACCTCGCGGGCGGCATCTCGGTCGCGTTCGGGCTGTTCGCGTTCACGCTCCCGCACACGCCGCCGAAGAAGACCGGGGCGGACGTGTCCGTCGGCGAAATCCTCGGTCTCGACGCGCTCGCGCTCATGAAGAAGCGGTCGTTCGCGGTGTTCGTCGGGTGCATGTTCCTGATCTGCGTGCCGCTGTACTTCTACTTCGTGAACATGGGCGTGTACCTGACCGAATTGGAGTGGCCCGACGTGGCCGCGCGGATGACGCTCGCGCAGGTGTCGGACGTGGTGTTCCTGTTCCTGCTGCCGGTGATGCTGTGGCGGCTCGGCTACAAGTGGACGATCGCGCTCGGCGCGTGCGCGGTGCTGGGCGTGTTTCTGCTGTTCTTCCAGGAACCGCCGAA
>JAYUBA010000644.1:0-1744 GCA_043741075.1 Frigoriglobus sp. | reverse complement strand
CCGCGGCGGCGCGGTGATCGACGTGGACGTGTCGTCGTTCACCCTGAGCCTGGAGGGCCGCGCGGTCAAACTGGCGCTGGTCAACGACGTGACCGCGCGGCGCAAGGCCGAGGACGAACTGCGGCGCAGCGAGGGGCTGTTCCGGGGCATCTTCGAGGGCGCCGCGGCCGGGGTGTCGCTGACCGACGCGAGCGGGCTGTTCGCGTCGTGCAACCCGGCGTTCGCGGCCATGCTCGGCCGGTCCGTCGCCGAGGTGCTGCGGCTCACGCCGGCCAGCATCACCCACCCCGACGACCTGCCCGGCCAGCAGGCGCTCATGGACGAGATCCGCGCCGGCCGCCGGGACCGGTTCAACTACTCCATGCGGTACCTGCGCCCGGACGGCCGGACCGTGTGGGTCGAACTGTCGTTCGCCGCCGTCCGCACCCCGGAGGGCGCGTACGAGTACGGACTGGGCGTGTCGATCAACGTGAGCGAGCGGCGCGAACTCGAGGACCAGTTGCGCCGGGCGCAGAAGATGGAAGCGGTCGGCCAGATGGCCGGGGGCGTGGCCCACGACTTCAACAACCTGCTCACCGCGGTGCTCGGCAACCTGTCGCTGGTGGTGCTCCCGAAGGGGGACCCGAACCGCCCGCTGCTGGCCGCGGTGGAACAGGCCGCGCGCCGGGCCGCCGACCTGACCCGCCAGTTGCTCGGGTACGCGCGCCGGAACCAACTGGTGTTCGCCCCGGTCGAACCGCGGGACGCGCTGGGCGAGGTGGTCGCCCTGCTCCGCCACACCCTCGACCCGCGGATCGACCTGACCGTGGACGTTCACCCCAGGTGCCCGGCGGTCCACGCGGACCCGACGCTACTCGCGCAGGCGCTGATGAACCTGTGCCTGAACGCCCGCGACGCGATGCCCGACGGCGGCGAGCTCGCGCTCACCGCCGAACCGGTCGAGCGCGGGCCGGAGGACCCGTGCCCGCCGGGGTGGGACGACCTGATCCCCGGTCACTACGTGCGGCTCGCGGTGTCCGACACCGGACTCGGCATGACCGACGACGTGCTGGCCCGCATGTTCGAGCCGTTCTTCACCACGAAGGGGATCGGCAAGGGGACCGGGCTGGGTCTCCCGATGGTGCAGGGGATCGTGAAGCAGCACCACGGGTGGATCGAGATCCACTCGCGGCCGGGCGCCGGCACCCGCATCGAGCTGAACCTGCCGACGGCGGAGGTCGCCGCCACCCCGGCGGTGTCCGGCGCGCCGACGCCGCTCCTGGCGCTGCCCACCCCGACCATCGCGAGCGCGTCGCGCCCGCCGAGGCCGCCGACGATCCTGCTGGTGGACGACGAGCCGATGATCCGCGACCTGGGCCGGGCGGTGCTGTCGCGCGCGGGCTTCCGCGTGCTGACCGCCGAGGACGGGGTGGAAGCGGTGGAGGTGTTCGCGCGCCAGTATTCGGACATCGACCTGGTGATTCTGGACGTGACGATGCCGCGCATGTCCGGGCGCGACGCGTTCCGGCACATGGTGGAGATCAACCCGATCGCGCGCATCCTGTTCTCGACCGGGTACTCGGCCGACGACCTGGCGGAAGTGGAAATCTCCGCGGGCCTGTTGAGCAAGCCGTACCTCCCGCAGGAACTGCTGGCCGCGGTCCGCGCGGCCCTCGCCATCACCCCGCAGCCGGCCGGCGGATAGGCGGGCGATCGTTTTCGACGAGCCGGACGCGTGAGCGACGGACAGCACTATCTAGGATAG
>JAYUBA010000643.1:0-5958 GCA_043741075.1 Frigoriglobus sp. | reverse complement strand
CGGAGGGTCTTGACTGCCCGCGCGGCGCGCTCCCGGACTTCGAGGTTGGGCGACTTCAGCGCGGCGAGGAGTTCCGGCGGCACCTCGTCCACCTTCAGGGTCGAGAGCCGCCTCTCGGCCGCCTCGCGCTCGGCGAAGTCGTCGCTGCCCAACTGCCGCACCAGCGCCGCCACGTCCAACGGGCGCGGCGGCGGAATGTCCGAGGCCAGAGCCACGGCACACCCGGCCGCGGCCAGCACGCACATCGCGATCCGATTCATGGGATGCTCTGGGGGCGGGGTTGCGAGTAGGGAACCGGCGGGTGGTTCAAGACCGCCCGCCGACCGAAGAGTTAACAGGACCAGCCGGTCAGGGGCCGAACACATCCTCGTAGATGTTGGTCGTGCCCGGGACGATGGTGGGGGGCATCGTCCCGGTCACGCGGTAGATGCTCCTGCCCGTCGTGGCCGTGTTGTCGGCGATGGTCGCACCGCCCAGGATCAGCTCGCCCTTCCCGAAGTAGACCCCGCCGCCCTTCCCGGTCGTGCTGGTCACCTGGTTGTTCCGGACCGTCGTCCCCCCGTCCAGCCTCAGCGTCGTCCCCGCCCCCGCCCCTCCAGGGTTATGCACGTAGATCCCACCGCCCAACTGGGCGGCCGAGTTCCCGTTCACATCCACCCCGGTCAGGGTGACGAACGTCGGGGCGGCGGTGGTCGAGGAGTCGATGTAGATGCCGCCCCCGTACCCGTTCGCTGCCACACCGGACGAGACCGCGGTGTTGAGCACCAGGGAGCTAGAACTGATGGGGGTGGACACCCGCTCGCCGACGTAGATGGCCCCACCGGATGTGGCGCTGTTCCCGGTGAAGACGGACCCAGTGACGAAGAAGCTCCCACTCAGGGCCGCGATCGCGCCGCCGCGGCTCCCCACCGCCTTGTTGTTGGTGAAGGTGCAGTTCTCGACCGTCAGGCGGATGCCCTGCGACCGCACGGCCCCGCCGGCGTCCAGATCGAGTTCCCCGTTCCGGAGGTTCAGGTCCGCAAGCATCGCGATGACATTCGTCTGCACGTCGAAGATGCGGTGCTTCACGGCGCTGCCCGAGTCGCGCTGGATGGTAATCCGGCTCGCCGGGCCGTCGATGAAGATGGCCTGCTCTAAATTGAGTTGCCCCTTCGTGGGGTCGAGGGTGATCGTCGCTCCGGAGAGGGTGGCGGTGAACGCGACCCGCTGCTGGGGTTGGTTCAGGAGGCCGTTGACGTAATTGACCGCCTCCCGGAGGGAGAACCAGCGGTCGAAGTCGTCCACGACATCGAGGTTGGTGGTGACGAGTTGGCCGGGCGGTGGGGCTTGCGGCAGGCCGGGCGGGGCCGCCATCGCGGTGACCAGGAGGCCGCCGGGCGTCGTAGCCAAGCCGGGGTCGGCGACGAACCCGGCGGTGATGGCGAGGGCCGTCGGGGCGGTCGTGAACCAGAAGTCGGCCGACTGGCCGATGGTGAGTGCCGGTTGTGCCCCGGCCTCCCAGGATACGAGCGACTGATCGCCCATGAACCCGTCGGGCGAACCGATCCAGCCGACGTTGCTGCCGAGGTTGGACGCCATCCCGGGTTGCTCCACGGGAACCGCGAACGCCGCGATGCCGCTGGCGAAGGAGTCGTTGCGGACGTGGTAGTTCCAGTGGTACAGTCCAGAGTACCCCGGTGCGTTGTCGTCCACCGTCGCAGTCACCGTCGCGTTGTTCCAGACGTAGGTGTCGGTGAACACGATCGCCGGCACTTCGCGGGCCTCCAGTTGCTCGAGGCGGAGTCTCTGACGGTTGTTATTCTGATGGGGGGGGTGACTGTTTGAACGTCGCGCGCTTGCGCCGGAATCCGAACATACTGGCCTCCGTGAATGGAGTGAAGTGAGCGGTCCAAACCCACCGCATCGTAGACAGCATAGCCGTCATTGTCAACAGTCCGCACGCGCATTTTGCAAGAGAGTTCCTATGTCCTTTCTCCGCCTTCATGCTGCCTTCCCAGAACTGTCACGTTTGGTACGACGTTCCCTGGGGTAGTGTCTCAGTTTGGTTTTTGTGGTGCGGCATCTTCAGCGGTTGCCCCGGTTGTTGGGTATTTGACTTTTGTCCACTGATCACGCATACTATTAGTGAACGGATGAACAAAGTACGCTCACACACCAGCGCAAATACCAGGCTTTTCAAGGTTTTTGGTGATAACGGCCACCCCCGGCCCCTTCCAAATCCTAGAAATCCTGGGAAAAACGCATCATAATGGCCGCTGCTTTGCGATGAAAAGCAGCGAAACACTGGAAATCACTGCCCGGCGGGGTGAGCGGCGAGTTCGTGGCGGCGATGGAAGATGTCCTGGAACTGTACGCCGAGGCCGACGACCCCGACCGGCCGCCGCTCGGTGTCCGCTACTACCGCTTCCGGCAGTTAAGGAGCGTTCTGCATCGAGTGCGTGGCCGCGCCTTCAAGCGGGAGACCGGCGATCATTTCTTCAGTACGGTGCCGAGGAACTCGAACACCGCCTTGGTGGCCGGGTCGTCCGGCAGACCGAGGTCGGCGTTGATCTTGGTGTGGGTGGTCTCCTTCGCACCGAAGACCGTGACCGGGAGGCCGGCCTCCTTCAGCACGTTGCCCAGCCGCTGCGCCTGCGCGCTCGTGTCGGGGTGCCCGGCGACGTGGAGGAGCAGGAACGGCGGGATGTGCTTGTCTTTCGCCACGTGCGTCACCGCGGAGAAATCCTTGTGCTTCTCCGGGTCGTTGCCGAACTTCTCCCGGTGCCCGAACTTCGCCGGCGGCAGGCCGTGCGCCTTCCACCGGGCCTCCGCGGTCGCGATGATGGCCGGCACGTCGTACGTGTCCCCGTCCACCGGCACGCACCCCTTCACGATGTCCAGCGACAGCTTCTCGGCCTTCAGGTAACGGTCGTCGGTGCAGATCAGCGCGGCGAGTTGTGCCCCCGCCGAGTGGCCCATGACGAACAGCCGCTTCGGGTCGCCGCCGTAGTCGGCGATGTGGTCGTGGGTCCAGCGAACGGCTTTGGCGACATCCTTGACGATGGTGCCCATGTCCACCGCGGGCAAGAGCCGGTAGTTGATGGAGACGAACACGAACCCCTTGTCCATGAACACCTGCGGCTTGATCTGGATGTCCGATTTATCGCCCGCCTGCCAGCCACCGCCGTGAATCCAGAACACCACCGGCAGGTTCTTGGCCCTGGGTGGTGAATACACGTCGAGCACCTGGCGCTCCTGCCCCTTCTCGACGTAGGGGATGTTGCGTTTGACATCCACGGCCGAGCGCATGAATGCGGCCATGTGGTCGATGGCCTCGCGGGCTTCGGGGAGCAGCGGTTCGTGGGACTGGAACACGTGGAACATGCCCGGCCACACTTCCAGCGTCACCGCGATTCCGTCCGCACGAGCCTTCTTGGCCACACGGATGCTGTCGTCGCGGAGCATCTCGTGCTGGCCGCACTGAATCAAGAGCGGCGGGAGGCCGCGATAGTCGCCGAAGACGGGCGAGGACAGCGGGTTCTTGGGATCGGTCTTCCCCAAATAATGGTCGCGGAACACGGACATGGTTTTCGCACTGATGATGGGATCGGCGACCGTTGTCAGTGAGTCGCTCGCGAGTGTAAAGTCGGTGCAGGGCGAGATCGCGATGCCTCCCAGCGGCATCACCATCTTGCGGTCACGCAGCGCCAAGAGGGTCGCCAGGGTCAAGCTGCCGCCAGCCGAGTCGCCGGCAACGAACGTGCCCTTCGCAGGTTTAGGTCCGGTGGGTCCGTTCGCGACCATCCACTTGTGAGTTTCAACGCAGTCATCGAGCCCGGCGGGGAAGCGGTGCTCGGGTGCCAGCCGGTAGTCGGGGAGCAGGACCGCACACTTTGCCGCCTTCGAGATGTGCGCCGCCTGGGCGAGGTAGAACCCGCCCGACCCCGAGACGAAGCCGCCGCCGTGGATGTACAGGAGCCGAACGTCGGGGTCTGCGCCGGGTGCGACGACCCACTCGCAGGGGATCTCACCGACCTTGACCCTGGTAAGTTTGACGTCCTTGATGGTGGGCTCGCGGCGTGATCCCATGCCGGCCCGCAGCGCCTTCAGATCGAAGTCGTTGGTGCCGAAGGGCGTCCGATTCTTGCGGAGCTTGTGCAGGTATTCGACACCCTCGCGTGAAACCTCACGCTTCATGAGTTCCGGCACGGCTGGCGGGGCTGCGGGCTCCTGGCCGGTGGTGCGGGTACACCAGTGACCCAACGCGAACACCCACACGAGCCCCGCGGCGATCAAGGTACGTCTCATGGCTTGCGCCCTCTTGGAATCATGATTGCGACAAGGCTTGGAGTTCGGATCGGACAACTACTGCTTGGCGGGTTCGGCGTCCCACACCTTGATATCGTCGAAGTACGCGTCCTTGCCGGCCACCCCGAGTTCGATCTTGGACTTGGTCGCGTGGGCGATGCCCGACGACTTGAGGTAGCCGGCCGGCTTCCCGTCGATCGTCACCCGCATCTCGTCGCCCACCGTCTCCTCGACCAGAGTGTACCACTTCCCGGTTTCGAGTTTCATGGGATCGGTGGCGCTGCGGCCGACGAGTAGCTTGGCGACTTCGGCCTTCTTGGCGGGGTCTTTCTTCAGCTCGTAGATGTCGTTCTTCATGCCCCCGTCCCGCTCGTCGATGAGGGTGACGCCCGTGAGCCGGACCTGCGCCCGGCAGATGTGCCCGTAGTGGGAGCCGGTGTACTTGCGGTCGTCGAACTCGATGTCGATCATGGTGGCCCCGTCGAACTTGATCTTCACCTCCACCACGCTGTCCTTGGTCGGCACCTCCAGGCCGTGGACCGCGGCGTGCGCCTTGACCACCGACTTGCCGTCCGCGGCGGGGACGTCCTTGTCGCGGGTCTGTGTGCCCTTGAGCGTGCCCTCCTCGAAGCTGAAGGTCGGAACAACTTTGTGCCACGGCTTGGCGGGCTCGGCCGACTCGAAGTCATCGGAGAACAGCAACTCTTTCTTCACCGCGATCGACTTGTCCGGGACGGGGATCGGGTCCGCGGCCGTGGCGTGGGCGGCAACGACGAAGAGGGCAAGTGTCAGGACCGTCGTCTTCATAGAGGACTCCGAGCGGGAGGGACTTGGCTGAAGCGGGCCGTTGAGCCATGCTAAGCGCCTTGGTGGGGATGCACAAGCACCGGCACCGTGGCCGAATCTCCAACCCGTACAGACAGGCGGAATCTTCGATGTGGCTCGTGAACAGCGTCCTCGGATGGCGGGCACGCCGCAACACCCGCTCGCTTACTGTGGGCGGGCTGACCCGGACCTACGTCGTCCACGCCCCTCCCGGCCTCGACCCGCAGAAGCCTGCGCCGGTCGTGCTGGCGCTGCACGGGGCGACGATGACCGGCCCGCTCATGGCGTGGTTCTCCGGGCTCGACGCGAAGGCCAATGAGGCCGGGTTCATCGTCGCCTACCCCAACGGGACGGGTCGTCGGTCTTCCTAACTTCTGGAACGCCGGCAACTGTTGCGGTGAGGCCGCTCACAATCGAGTGGATGACGTGGCGTTCATCCGGGCCGTGCTCGATGACCTCGCGACAGCGTACGACATCGACCCCAAGAGCGTCTTCGCCACCGGGATGTCGAACGGGGCGATGATGGCGTACCGCCTCGCCACGGAGTTGTCGGACCGGATCGCCGCCGTCGCCCCGGTCGCCGGGACGATGGCGACGGACGACTGCCGCCCGACGCGGCCGGTCCCGGTCTTGCACATCCACGGCACCGAGGATGAGTACGTCCCGTTTGGCGGTGGAAAGGGCACAAAGAGCATCACGGGCATCGACTACCGTTCGGTCGATGCCACCATCGCGGCGTGGGTGAAGGCCAACGGTTGTCGCGAGGAGCCGGTCACGGAGGAACTGCCCGACCGGGCGAAGGACGGCACGAAAGTGACTCGCACGACCTACCAGGGCGACGCGGCG
>JAYUBA010000642.1:0-1748 GCA_043741075.1 Frigoriglobus sp. | reverse complement strand
GTCACGCTCCGCTGCGCGTCGCGGCTACGCCACTGCCGGCCTACTTCCACACCGGCTCGGCCAGCTTTTGCCCCTGCGCCGCCTTCCCAACCTGACCCGCGTCCGCGAGCGGGGCGAGCAACTTCGCGTCCGTCACCGGCTTGCCGGTCGCCTTCCATACGCCTTTCGCCAGGAGCGCGTTCGACCCGGCGATGAAGCCCTCCGGCGCGAGTGACAGCCAGGCATCACCGGCCCCGGACCACAAGGTTACCAGAAGCCGGGCGTCGGCCGCGTCCCACACCTTCACGGTGCCGTCCGCACCGCCGCTGGCGATCCGCTTCGCGCCCGCGTCCACCGCCACCGCGAACACCACCGACCCGGTCTGCATTGCCTTCAGTTGCGCCGCGGTCTTCGGGTCCAGCGTGCGAATCGTGCCGTCGCCCCCGGCCGTGGCGACGAGTGTGCCCTTCGGGTCGATGGCGATCTCGTGCGTCGCGGTGCCCGGCCCGCCGGCGCGGCGGGCGCGCTCGCCCGTCTTCGGGTCGTACCAGCTCACGAGCGGGTCGAGGCCGGCCGCGAGCACCTGCCCGGTCGGGTGAACCGCGACCGCGAGTACCTCCTGGTCGGTGCCGCTGAGGGTGAACAGCCCCTTGCCGGTCGCGGAGTCGATGATGCGGCCGGTGCGGTCCTTGCTCGCGGTGACGTACCACGACCCGTCCGGCCCGAACGCCACCGCGTACACGAAGTCCGAGTGCCCGGTGAAGCTGTGCAGAGGCTTCGCCTCTTTCACGTCCCAGAGGCGCACCGTCTTGTCGAAACTCGCGCTGACGAGTTTGGTGCCCTCCGCGTTGAACGCGACGCACGACACGGTGTCGAGGTGCCCGCCGAGCGAGTGCAGGAGCTTCCATTCGGACGTGTCGAAGAGGCGCAGGTCGCCGCGTGCCGACGGCTGCCCGCCCGCGACCGCGAGCAGCTTCCCGTCCGGCGAGAACTTCAGGTCGTTCACCGCGCCGAGGACGTTGGTGAGCACTTTCACCGGCTTCGCGGTCGCCAGATCCCACACCGTGACGCGGCCGTAGGTGCCGGTGGCGAGCAGCTTGCCGTCCGGGCTGAAGGCGACCGCGGCGACCGGCGGCAGCGGCCCGACGGTCAGCGTGAGTTCGAGCGGGCCGGGCAGCGCCGCGGCCTTCGGCAGCGTGGCCTTCGTACTGAAGATCACGTCGAGCTTTCTGACCGGGCGCGCGGGGCCGACGATCGCGCCCGCGTCGTCCTCCTTCGGCCGCACGCCGTCCGGCGCGCCGGCCGCGACCCACTTGCGGACGGTCGCGATCTCGTCGGCCGACAGCGGGTCCGCGTCGAGCGGCATCGCGCGCTTCTTGTCCTTCGACGCGAGCAGCGTGACGACGAGCGACTCGTCCGGCTTGCCCGCGACCAGCACCTTCACCTTGCCGCCCTTCCCGCCCGTGCGGATGTGGTCCGGCGTGTCGAGCGCCAGCCCCGCGGACACGTCCACTTCGGCCAGCTTCCGCTCGCTGTGGCACACGACGCAGTGCTTGCGGAGGATGGGCCGCACGTCCTGCCAGTACGTCGGGTCCGCGGCGAACGACTCGCCGCCGAGAACGCAGAGGGCGCAGAGGGAAGCGAGGAAGCGGAGCATGGACGCGCCCGGAGGGTGGCGGCTGGTGGGTCGGAGACAGCATACCAGAAGGCGACGGCCGCGGGGCGAATCGAACCGTGAATCCGGGTGGCCGGGGCAGAGTCTTCGATGC
>JAYUBA010000641.1:0-1748 GCA_043741075.1 Frigoriglobus sp. | reverse complement strand
ACGAGGCCCGCGTACTCAAGGCGCTGAAGGCGGAACCGGTGTTCGACGGCGACGGCCGGCGCGGAGACCGGTGGCACCCCGGCGGGGCGAAGCCGGTCGCGCCCGCGGACTACAACCCACCGCCGAGGGTCGCCGAGCCGCTCCCCGAACCGAAGGTACCGCCGGCCGAGAAGAAGGAGGACGACGCGTGCGCATCATCCGCCGACGCCGGACCGGGCGACCCGCTGTTCTACGCGCTGGGGCGCGGGGCGTTCGAGGCGCTGTTCCTGATCGACGACCGCACGATGGTGTTCCTCCCCGGCGGTGCGGACGGCCACTTCGCCGCGATGGCGCTCATGGCCGCGACCCTGAAGAAGAGCGCGACCGGCCCGCTGGCCGACGCGATCGCTTCGGCGAACAAGCACACGCTCGCCGCCGGCGTGTACCTCCCGCCGCTGTTCCGCGAGTTCGACCGCAACCCGCCGCGAGAACTGGTCCCGTACAGCGCGCTCCTCGCGGCACGAACGGCCGTGCTGACCGGCGATCTGGACAAGGCCGCGAAGCTGACGCTGACGCTCGCGTTCGACGACGCCGCCGCCGCGAAGCGCGCCGCGCCGGTGTTGGAGGAAGGCATCACGACCGTCGCCGAGAAGGTCACCGAACTGGCCGAGGAACTGAAGGCGAGCAACCGGCCGTTCGATAAAGCGTCTGCACCGGTCCTCGCGGTACTCGTCGGGGGGCTGAAGACGGCGTCGGTGAAGGCCGACGGCACCGCGGTCACGGCGATTGTGGAGATCGACGCCGGCCCGGCCGTCGGGAAGGCGCTCGGCGAACTGCTCCAGGCCGTGCAGAGCCGCAAGAAGGCCGCACTCCGGTTGAATAACTTAAAGCAGATCGGCATCGCGCTGCACAGCTACCACGACGCGAACGGCAAGTTCCCGGCGAACGTGTACGGGCCGAAGGGCGAACGACTGCTGAGTTGGCGCGTCCACCTGCTGCCGTACCTGGAAGAGGACGCGCTCTACAAGCAGTTCAATTTGAACGAAGCCTGGGACGGGCCGACCAACAAGGTGCTCGTCGAGAAGATGCCGAAGGTGTTGACGGCCCCGGACCGCGAGTACGCGAAGGGCAAGACCTTCTATCAGGGCTTCGTTGGCCCCGATCCCAAAAAGGGGCCGCCGCCGAAGGGCATCTTCGGCCGACCGTGGCTGTTGGAAGGCGACAAGAACGGCCTCCGCTTCACCGACATCACCGACGGCACGTCGAACACGCTCGCGGTGATCGAGGCGCGTGAGGGCGTCATCTGGTCGAAGCCGGACGACCTGCCGTTCGGCGGGGCGGTGCCGGCGCTCGGCGAGAAGGGGTGGGACCGGACGCCGGCGCTGCGGTTCGACGGCAGCACGCTCCTGTTCCCCACGGACCTGAAGCCGAACGACTTCTGGCCGTACGTGACCATCAACGGCGGCGAGGTGACGCCGGACCCGGACGACGACCGTCGGCCGCGGTTCGCTCCGCCGCCCGTGGCGGACAGCGGGCACGAATTGCCGCCGACCCGGCCCGTTCCGCCCAAGCCGGTCGAGAAGCGACCGTAGCGCGATCCGGGCGTAAGCCCCCTGTGTTGTTGGGAACTGGGTTGAGTACTGCCGGAAAGAACCATTGTGGTGCGGGCGTCCCGCCTGCATCGCAAAGCAGGCGAGAGGGGTACTCATACGGAATCGTACTGAATGGTTACCATTCGCTTGCGATGGTTTTGACCTCCCCCCTTGAGG
>JAYUBA010000640.1:0-5966 GCA_043741075.1 Frigoriglobus sp. | reverse complement strand
CAACACCCGGCGTGGTTAGTCTTCAACACGATTCCGTATGAGATGGTAGCCAGGGGTGGAGCGAGGGCACGCGAGCGCAACCCTGGGTACACGCCAGAAGAAAACCCAAAGCCCCGGAGGGGCGACGGAACCTTCGCGCAAGGGTTCCGTCGCCCCTCCGGGGCTTCATTTCATGTGCGCGTCGGTTCCTGGGGTTGCGCTCGCGAAGCGCGAGCTTCACCCCTGGCTACCATCGGTCGCCGCCCCGCGGCTAAAAAACGTCAGCAGCAGACTTCTGCCTTCCGCTCACACTCGCGCTCACACCCACACTGGCTAGTAGATGCCGCCGTGGATGCGCTCGGGCGTCAGGTGGCCGGGCTGGTCGTTGAACCAGAACCGCCGCCACTCGTTCTGGATCTGCCGGAGGTCTTCCGATTGATACAGCAGTTGCTGCATGCGGACGTTCGGGTCGCTCGAATACTGGTTGAGCAGGCACCCGCTGTTGGCCGTCAGCGCGAGGGCCGCGAGCAACCCGAGCATGAGTTTGCGGTAGATGAGCTTGCGGACCATGTCCGGCCTCCGTGCGCTGAGAACGTCGCCGCTCTGCCGGCGGCCGTCACCCTTTCCCCCAAGGTGACGACTGCCCGGCGAGCCGTACCACTTCTATCGGCACGGACCGCACGACCCTTAAACCCAATTCCATTTTTCTGACCGGCATCATCGGAAGCGGCGCGGGCCGCGCCGGGGGTCCGGCGCGGCCCGTGCCGTGTGACGCGTCGCAACCCGTTTCACCCGGTGTACTTGGCAAGCAACAGGGCCAGTGCGACCACGCTCGCCACCCCGCAAACGATCAACACCCACGGCACCTTCTTGGTTGACGGTTGGACCGGTGCGGCCTCGCCGCTGAACGGGTTCGACGCCAGGAACGGGTTCGACCGCTTGGACGGGGGCGTGTGTTCGCCACCGGTCGCCGTTTCCATCGCGACCTGCGACGGCGGGAGCGGCTTCATCGCGCGCGAACCCGGCCTCGGCCCGGCGAACCGGGCGGACTGCGCGGGGTGGCGCGGCGGGGCCGGCGCGGTGGCCGTCGCCGCGGCCCCGCCCCACGGGGAACCGGTGGTCGTGCCGAAAGGGCTGGCGGCCGGCGCGGCCAGCACCGCGGAGGCCTTCGTCCCCGCGCCGACGGGCGCGCGGGCGACCGGTTCGGCAGCCGGTTCGGCGGAAACGTCCACCGTCACCCCCGCCATCGCGGCCGGGCTGAGCATAGGCATCTCTTCGGCCGCCGGGAGCGGCACCGACTCCGCGAGGTACGGGGCCAGGTCGGCGGCCACCTGGGCCGGCGTCTGGTATCGCGCCTTCGGGTCCTTCGCCATCATCTTGCCGAGGACGAGGGCCAGCCCTTCGGGCACCTCCGGCCGGATCTGGCGGATCGGGGTCGGATCCTTCGTCCGGTGCCACAGGAGCTTCTGCGACACCGTCCCGGTCGGGAACGGCGGGTGCCCGGCGAGCAGGAAGTAGAACGTCGCGCCCAGCCCGTAGATGTCCGCCCGGATGTCCACGGAGTGGCTGTTCGCCACCTGCTCCGGGGCCACGTAGTCGGCCGTACCGAGCACGATCTTGTCGTCGTACTTAATGGTGAGCTGGTCGGTGTGGTCGTTCATGAACCGGGCCAAGCCCAGGTCCAGGACGCGGGCCACGCCCTTGCGGTCGATGAGCACGTTGCCCGGCTTGATGTCGCGGTGGATGATCGCGTTGCGGAACGCGTGGCCCAGCCCGCCGGCGACCTGGTGGATGTAGCTGACCGCGCGGCCCAGGTCCATCGGGCCGAACTTCTTCACGATGTCCAGCAGGTTCGGCCCGTCCACGTAGTCCATCACGATGAAGTGGAGGTTCCCGTCCTGGTCGATGTCGTGGGTGCGGACGATGTTCGGGTGGTCGAGGCCGCCGGCGGCGCGGGCCTCGCGGTAGAACCGGCCGAGCGCCGCCGGCTGGTCGGCCTTGGCCGGCGGCAGCACCTTCACCGCCACCCGGCGCCGCATGAACATGTGCTCGCACAGGAACACCTGCCCCATCCCGCCGACGCCGACCCGCTCCAGCAGCTTGAACTTCCCGATGGTGAACCCGCGCCACTTGCCGAGGAGGAACTGTTCGGACTGGAAGTAGGTGAGGATGCCGTCCTGAACCAGTTCGTCGGCGAACACGCGCGGGTCGGGCGGCAGGCCGCGGGCGAGTTGCCGCCGCTGCAAATACGTGGACAACTTCTGTTCGTCCACCATCCCGCTCTTGCGGATCAGTTGGAGCAGCTCTTCGACCGAGGAGGGTACGGACATCGGGCACCGTGTGCGGATGCGGGGACACGGACGCCTCCGCCCGGCGCGTCCTACGGGCGGAGGCGGGAATTCCGCCCAACACTAGAACAGTTTCAGGCGGGACGCAAACCGGCGGAAGAAATGATAAGTGCTAAATGATAATTGATGAATGAAAGGCAGAATACTGGAGCCATGGCCGCTTCCGCTCTTCTGCCTTTCAATCATCAATTATCATTTAGCACTTATCATTTCCAAGTTACGCCCGCGACCCGAAGTACCCGGCGACGGCCGCGATCAGGACGCCCTCCCACACCTTCAGAGCGTCCGGCGAGGGCTTTTCGGTCAGGGTCGGCAGGATCGCGAACTGAAGCAGCGTCTCCGCGAGCAGCAGGAGCACCGCGACGACCCCGACCCACGCGCGGACGGTCATGAAGAACTCGCTGCGGCGGCCCGTCACGAACCGCAGGAAGAGGGCGACCCCGAACCCGCCGGCGAGGCACCCGAGCAGCACCGGCCACTGCGTCACGTCCGCGGGATTCGGCGTCAGCCGAGCGGCGGCCAGGTGCGTGTTGTGGAACACGGCGAGGGCGACGGCCGCCGCGCTGCCGCCGACGAACAGCACCCGCATCACCCACGGCAGCATGTGGACGCGGGCCTCCGGCAGCGGGTGCGACGCGAACGCCATGAACACCAGCGTCAGCAGGAAGAAGTGCCCCAGCGGGACCGTGACGACCCAATCGGCGGGCAGGAGCAGCACGATCCAGAAGAACGAGCAGATGAGGACCGACAGGAACCCGCGGACCGACCCGGACGGCAGCCCGAACGTCGGGTACTCGTGGGCGTGGTCGGCGGGGGGCGGCGCGGCGGCGGTCATGGCGTTCTCCTGACGAGTGCGGGCCGCATGGAGCGGCCGTGAAGCCCGGCTTTGTGGGCGACAGGTCGCGATCCACAGCGGTCGCGGCGGGTAGCGTATCAAGCCATTCGGACGGGCGAGCGGAACCTTTCCATTGTAGCGGCCTTGACGGCCGCATACCGGGCCGTAGCATGACTGTCTTCCGGCCGTCCCGCCGGACCGTACCCTATTCCCCGGCCCACCGGGCGCGGACCGAAAACGATGTCTACGACTCTTGCAAACGCGGCGACGGCCGTACACCACTGGATCGTGATCGACGCCACCGACCTCGTCGTCGGCCGGCTCGCGGTCACCATCGCGACCATGCTCCGCGGCAAGCACAAGGTGACCTACACTCCGCACTGCGACACCGGCGACTTCGTCGTCGTCGTGAACGCCGAGAAGGTGCAGTTCACCGGCAAGAAGTGGGACCAGAAGGAATACCAGGACTACTCCCACTACGCCGGCGGGCAGAAGATCACCTCGGCGAAGGAGATGCTCGCCCGGAAGCCGGAAGAGATCATCTACCGGGCGGTCAAGCGGATGCTGCCGCGCGGCCCGCTCGGCTACAAGCAGCTCGGCAAGCTCAAGATCTATGCCGGCAACCAGCACCCGCACCAGGCCCAACAGCCGCAAGAGTTGAAGCTCAAGTAAACTGTTTTGCCCTCTCCCGCTGCGGGAGAGGGCAAAAGACACCTTAAGCCACCGGCATCGTTCGAGGACGCACCGACCATGGCCGAGAAGAAGCCCGCGAAGGCCGCCGCCAAGACGCCCCGCACGTTCTACATCGCCACCGGCCGCCGCAAGACCGCCGTGGCCCGCGTCCGCGTCACCGAAGGTAAGGGCACGGTGCTCATCAACGGCAAGCCCCTGGAAGAATACTTCCACGAGGACAAGGACCGCGCCGCGGTGCTCGGGCCGCTGAAGATCACCGACCAACTCACCCGCGTGGACGTGTTCGTTAACGCCAAGGGCGGCGGCGTGACCGGGCAGGCCGGGGCCGTGTGCCAGGGTCTGGCCCGCGCGATGAAGACCATGTTCAGCCCGAAGGACGAGCAGCGGGCGCGGGTGTTCGACACCACGACCGTCATCAAGGCGTACCGCGACGAGAAGAAGGAGCGGGAGAAGGCGAAGGCGATCCCGGTGAAGGCCGCCGCGCCGGCCCCGGTCGTCCCCACCGGCGAGCCGCTGATCCCCGGCACCGCGCCGGCCGCGCCCAGCCCGGCCGACACCGCCGGCGGCATGGTGAAGAAGCTCCGCGACTCCGGATACCTGACCCGCGACGCCCGCATGAAGGAGCGGAAGAAGTACGGTCTCCGCGGTGCCCGCCGTGGCACCCAGTTCTCGAAGCGCTGATGCTTTGTAGGACAGGCTTCCAGCCTGTCCTTGGTTGGACAGGCTGGAAGCCTGTCCTACTCAACCAACCGCGCGTCGCCCCAGTTCACGTCGGCCTGCACGTCACCGGTCGGGCCGAAGTCCACCACCAGCGTCAACTCCTTCACACCGCGTACGTCCACCTTCACGGCTACCGCCACCCCGGCCGCGAGCGATCTCAGGTCGGGCAACGCGACCTCCTTCCCGTCCAGCCGGATGCGCACGTCCGCGCGGCCGCGCTTGCCGGTCGCGGCGTCGAGGCCGACGAGCGCCTCGAAGCGGGTGTACTTCCCCGCGAGGTCGTAGGTCAGCACCGTCTTCGGGTGCGTGCCAAGCCCCTTATCGCAAGTCGTTTCGCCGTCATTCGTAAGGAGCCGCAGCGGGTGGCCGCGAACCGTGCGGTCGGCGGCCCACGGCCACCCGTCGCCGAGGAAGCCGTTCGTTTCCGCCTTCTTCGGCTTCAGGTCCGAAAGGTACACGGCCGGTCCTTGGAGCACATCGAGCGACACGAGTTTGGAGAGCGGCACCGCGACCGCCGGACCGCACACCGCCTTCGCGACGAGCGTACCCTCCTTCACCGCGAGTTCGGTCACGTCGAGCCGGGTGCCGTCGGCGAGGACGAGGTGGGCGTACGGCCCCTTCGGTTTGCGGGCGCGGGCGAACCGCGGGTTGAAGCCGACGGCCGCGAGGTCGGTGAGCGGGACCGCCCGCGCCGCCCCGCCGTCGGGGGTGAACGTCACGCCGGTGGCAGTGAACCCGCCGAGCGCGCCGCGCACCGCGTCCCCGTTGCGGTAGAGCAGCACGTCCCGCGGCGGGGTGCCGGCGAGCCAGGTGTATTTCGCGGGGTCGGCGGGTGTGTCGGCCGGCGGCGCGGCGAGCCACACGGCGGCGACCGCGTCGAGCGCGATCGGCCAGTCCTCGCCGCCCAGCACCGGGCGGAACTGGATCGCCTTCGCGTCGCCGCCGCTGACCGAACCGGGAATCCGGTCGCCGCCCGCGGTGACGAGTTGCGCCCCGACCGGCAGCGCGGGCAGCGGCTTGTCGGGCCGGCGCAGGCTCACCAACCCCTTCACCACCTTCGACCCGTCGAGCGCGTCCACCTGCGCGCCGAGAGAGAGCGAGAGGGCCGTGAGCACGCCGGTGCGCGTCTCGTCGCCGGTGCCGGCGGCGGTGAATGCGGCCCGCTGGCCCGGCGCGGCGGTGAGGGCGAGTGCGAGTACCAGCGGCGTCATCGGCGGCTCCGGTGCGAACTTCCCGTTGGTCCGGCGCGTCCGTGCCGGTATAAGTTATTCTGTACGCCCCCGTGGCGCAATTGGATAGCGCAAGGCTTTCCTAAAGCCGAGGTTGCAGGTTCAAATCCTGCCGGGGGCACTCGACGAGACTTGTCGTAGCGCACGCGGCCCGCGTGCGTT